>JAINCR010000042.1 GCA_036574215.1 Caldisericaceae bacterium | reverse complement strand
TTACAATAACTTACTATCCGTAATATTTTAGGTTTTTACTTTTTAAGAAAAGGTAAGATAGGTGAGCGTTGAGGGGGATATTTTTTCTACCCTCTCAAGTAAGGATGTTCTTTTTCGCTATCGCTTCTTAGTGTGATAGACGAAAACGTGCTTAGGATAATAAAAATGATGTTGTGTTAACCTTGAAGAAAATAAAACGCTTAAATAAATTTTAATAAATTATAAAAAATTGACTAAAATTTTTCTGAAAACTATTGCTTTTTTTAAAAATATATTAATAATAAAATAAAGGAGGTAAAAATGGCTTGCAAAAAGAAGAAAGAAAGCGCAGTAGAGGAAAAAAACACAACTCCTAAAAAAGTCGTGAAAGAAGAACCTAAAAAAACTGAGGTGAAGGAGACAAAATCTGCAAAAACAAAGGCAGAAAAACCTGCAAAGACAAAGGCAGAAAAACCTGCAAAAAAGACAGAAAAAACTTCCTCAAAGAAAAAAACAGAAAAATAGTTTTTGAGGGGCATAGCCCCTCAAATTAAAATGGAAAGAATAAAAATCCTTAACGATAAAACCCTTAATACAAGGGGAAATTATGTTTTATATTGGATGCAAACTTCTAAACGGGTTTCCTATAACCTTGCTCTATATGAAGCTATTAAAAAAGCAAATGAAATTAAAAAACCACTTCTTGTAATTTTTGTGCTTAATGAGGATTGTCCATTCTCAAATAGAAGAAATTTCAAATTTCTACTTGAAGGTTTGAAAGATACCTATGAAGAACTAGAGAAATTAAATATTAGATTTATAGTTATTAGAGGGGATATTGCACAAACAGTTATACAATATTCCCAGGATGCTTCAATACTTTTTGTTGACGTTGGATATACTAAATTTTTACTTGATTTAAGAAAAAACATCATAAAAAATGTCAAAGTTCCTGTAGTGGCTGTAGAAGACAATGTTGTTGTGCCTGTGGAAATTACTTCAAACAAAGAGGAATATGGTGCCTTTACAATAAGAAAAAAAATTGAAAAGCACCTCCCTGAGTTTTTAAAAGAAGCCCATATGGAAGAAATACATGTGCCAAAATGCAACGTATTGAGATCCTCATTTGATGTAAGAGATACAGAAAAAGCATTGAGAATATTATGTTTCAAAGAAATAGTCGCTCCTTCTTCCAAATTTGTTGGCGGATATAAGAAAGCAAAAGAACTATTAAAAGAATTTATTAATGATAAACTACCTTTCTATAAAGATAAGAGAAACGATTTTACCGACGAATATACTTCAAATCTTAGTCCGTATTTACATTTTGGCCAAATATCACCTATTGAAATTGCACTTGAAGTGTTATCAAGCAGTGCAACCGAAGATAATAAAAAAGCTTTTCTTGAAGAGTTAATCATAAGAAGAGAGCTTGCAGTTAATTTTGTATACTATAACCATTTTTATAATAGGCTTGAAAGTTTGCAACCTTGGGCTTACAAAACGTTAAAAGACCATCAATACGATGAAAAGCCCTACAGATATTCTCTATTTGATTTTGAAAATGCTAAAACACACGACGAATTATGGAATGCAGCGCAGATGGAACTTGTAAAAACAGGCAAAATTCACTCCTATCTAAGAATGTATTGGGGAAAGAAGGTCATTGAATGGAGTGAATCAAATGAATTTGCTTTTAAATATCTTGAGGAATTAAATAATAAATATGCACTTGATGGAAGAGATCCAAACACATATGCTGGTATCGCTTGGTGTTTCGGCAAACACGATAGACCTTTCAAAGAACGTCCAATTTTTGGTAAAGTAAGATATATGAGTGCTACAACAATAAGAAAAAAGTTTGATGTTGAAAAATACATAGAAAGAATAAAAAAACTTTAAACTATATAGTTTTTGCAATACTAAAGTTTATCTTTAGTTTTTCCAAAAGAGTTTTTGTTTTTAGAATATCTTTTTCAGAGTTGAAAGGTGTAAATAGAGTTGAACCAGAACCAGTTAAATAGAATTTTAAATCACATAAAGATGAAAGATTTTTTATATAATTTGCAAATTTTGGAGAAGTCTCCATCAACATAATTTCAAAATCATTATAAAAATAGTTTTGGATCTCTTTGGCTGTGTAGTTTTTCTTTTCAATTGCTTCTTTTAATGCTTTGGTTTTGTTGCCGTCGGAAAATTTTCCAAACTTCCTAAACATATCATAAATAACTTTTGTTTTGTGATGAAAAAGGGGATGCACCAATATAAAATACATTTCATTTAAACTGGTAATTTCCTCAACAACCTCACCATAGTGAGACATATAAACGGTGCTTCCATATAAGAATAGAGGAACGTCTTTTCCAACATCTTTAGAAATACCAAGAAGTTCATCGAATGTTAACGGATTATTAAACATTTGATTTAAGGTAAGAAGTGTATACGCAGCATCTGAACTTCCTCCTCCCAAACCACTTCCCATGGGAATATTTTTGTGAACATTAACAACAAAGTGGTCTTTAATTCCTGTTTTATTTCTAAATAGTTCTATAGCCTTATCAATTGTTGAAACCTTGTTTCTAATTGATTTTGAGAAAAATACAACATCAACATTACCTTTTGTAAGTTTTATTTCAATTTCGTCGTATAGACTTATTTTTTGCGCTATAGATTCGATTGTGTGAAATTCGTTTTCTTCACCTTTAATTTCAAGCGTTAAGTTAAGTTTTCCATACGCCTTTATTTTCATGAATTAATTATACAAAAGTGTTTATCTTTTTCAAATTGCACTGTTTTACTATGAGGGAATTATTACATTATTCTTAGATAAGTATCTTTTTATACTGAATGCTCAGCTCTTAGGTGAGGGGGTAGAAGGAACAACTTCAAGTTTAGAGTTTAGAAAAACATAAGAAAAATGTATCAAGTGAATTTTCACTTCAATTTAATAAGAGATTCTTTTTTTCGCCTGTGATAACTAAGAAATATTAGACTAAGAAAGCTTCGAACAATTGAATTAATGTTGAACTGTTAAAAAAGAAGTTTGAAATAGCAAATTATGATTTTAAGGAACTTTTATTAGAATCTACCTCTTATCTCATTAATTAAAAAATGGTAGCGTAGCAGGGAGTTGAACCCTGGTCTGGGGATTGAGAGCCCCCCGAACTAACCGTTGTTCTACTACGCCACCTTGGCTGGGAAGGATGGACTCGAACCATCATTAGAGGATCCAGAGTCCCCTGTCCTACCATTAGACGACTTCCCAGTCCAACGAAATTATATAGTTTTATGAAAATTTTTCAAGGCTTCTCTTAAAAAGCTTAAATTACTACAACTTCAACTTTAAATACAAACTTGCACTAATTATAAGAAAATTTCCTGATATCAACTTATTAGTTTTTTAAACCTGCTCTTTTGGTTCTTCAGGAATTTCAATACTCTTCTTTTTAAAAATCTCTTTTCCTTTTTCTTTTAATTCTTCAGTTTTGCTCTCTAATTCTTTCTGAAGTTCCTTTCCTTTCTCTTTTACCTTCTCTGTAATTTCAATTCCTTTTTCTTTTATGACTTTCCTCGTTTCTTCTCCTGGTTGTGGTGCATACAATATACCGAGTGCAAAACCTATAAGGGCACCAACTAAAAAGCCTCCTAAAAATGACTCAACTCTATTCTCGCTCATTTTTACCTCCTATGAATTTTTTATAAAAGTTATATCCTTGAAAAATACCAAAACCAATTTTTGCGATATTAATTAATCTTAAAAGTATTGCGTTTTGTTCAGTTTTAGTAAAAAATGGTTGCAAAAGTGCATTAAAACTTGTAAATAAGTTTATATTTTTTACAAGGTTTTTTGTTTCAGATGTTATGTCGGTTGTGTTCTTTAACGTCTTTTGAAACTCCTCTGAAAGCACATTTACATTTTTTTGTAACTCTTTTAGCGTAATATCAACTTGAGTTAAAGTTTTTGTTAAATCCCTTTGCATGTTAAATAAAAATACAATGATAGCAAATATGGATACTAATAAACTTATTGCGATTATCCAAACTGCAATTGTAAGAGCCATTTTGCCTCCTTACGTAAGGAACCCCACAAAGGCCGTGACTTAGCAGATTCTGGAGTCCCGAAGGACAGGTGGGAGTTTAAGCATTTTTTTGGGAAGTCCGAAGACTTCAACCTTGCAATGCATCCACTCCCAAGTTTCTTGTGTTGGCCCCAATCCGCTAAGTTTAACACGCACCTTGTAGAGTTCCAATTATATTTTACTACAATACAGAATATTTTCAACTGTCCCAAAAATTCCTCATAAAATAATAGATATACTGCTGCGCATAACCTGAAACACTGTCAAATTTTTTATGCCCAAATTCGGTAAGTTTTTTTGTTGAACCCTCAACGTTAAAAAATTTCTTTAAACCTTTTATAATCCATGTATCTACAGGGAATGCGCTCAATTCACCGTATCCAAAAAGAAGGATACACTCAGAAACTTTTTCTCCTACGCCCAAAATAGACATCAAAAACTTCTTTTTTTCTTCGTAAGTTTTATCTTTTAATACTTCAAAATCCGTGCTTTTGTAGTTTTTAATAAGATTAAGGAAGAACTTTTCTCTAAAACCAAGATTAAGGCTTTTGATATGCTCATAAGTTAATGTAATTAGATCTTCAAACTTTGGGAAAAGATAATAATCAATGCCATCAATTGTAATTTTTCTACCTACAATTGTTGATAGTTTGTTTAATCTTTTTTGTATTACAGGAATCTGCGATTGAATAGAAAATATAAAAGATATGGTTGCTTCATACGGTTGCATTTTCATTATTCTAATTCCATTTGAAAAAGAAACTGGCTCTTCTAAATTTGGTGCAATGTTAAGGATTTTTTCATTTATCTTTTTAACATCGTGGTTAAGCCCAAAAATTTCTTTAACTTCATCTTTAGATAGATATTCTCCATAAACTTCTACTTCAAGGATGTTTCTATTTTTCTCTTTTAGTTTTAGAACACTATCTTTATACGGATATATGTAATATTCCTCATTTTTAAAAAATCTAAAAGTCTGCCCACAGTTGAGCGTTTTGTCAAGAGAAAAGTTTTCAACTTCAAGGATAAAATTATTTTGCAAGTTCATAAATTGCTTTGGCGTATATTTTGGCAACTTTCTTAAGATGTTCTAATTCAATATACTCGTTTGCCATGTGCTCTACCTTTTCCATTTCTTCAAACGTGGGACCAAAGGCAACTCCCAAATCCATTGCTCTTGCATAGGTGCCTCCGCCTATTGCAAGGGTGTAAGGTTTTCTACCTGTTGTTTCCTCGTAGACTTTTAGAAGTGTTTGCACAAGTGGAGTATCTTCTTTTACATAAAGTGGATTTTGATTGCGAAATTCGTGCACTTTTAAGCCGTATAGTGCAGCTGCTTTTTCAAAGCCTTCTATAATACGCTCTTTTTTATCAGTAATGGGGTATCTTATATTGAAGGTTAAAGTTGCATAACTTTCACTTATTTCAATTACGCCAAGGTTCATCGTAAGCTTTCCAGATAATTCATCAGAAAAATCAATCCCCATTTTTTCACCATACACACTGTAAGACACTTTATCCAAGATGAAATTGATAACGTCTTTAACTTCTTTTCCTTCTACACTATCTACAATAGCCTCGGATAATTTCACAATTGCATTTACTCCCTGCTCTGGAAGTGAACCGTGTGCCGATTTACCATGTGCAATAACTTTGTTTCCAACAAAATCAATGCCGTCTTGTATCTTTATTTTTTGTACATCTCCGTTAAATACTGCTTCTGCATAGTCTGGCACCATATTTGGTCGGAAGCCACCTATTATGTATACGTTGTTGTTCTTATTTTCAAAATCTTTTCTTAAAGTTACATTTAAAATACCTTTTTCTCTATTTATGAGCGGAAATTCTGCATCCGGAGCAAAACCTATAAGAGGATCTTTTGAGACTTTCTTAAGATGCTCCATGCATTTCCAACCAGTCTCCTCGTTTGTGCCAAAGACAATTCTTACTCTTTTTGAGATGGGTTGTTTAGTCTCTTTTATTGCATACAGAGCAAATAAACTTGCCATTGTTGGTCCTTTATCATCAATTGCGCCTCTTCCATAGATTTTTCCATCGTGAATTTCTCCGCTAAAAGGAGGGTAAATCCAGCCGTTTCCTTCAGGGACAACATCTAGATGCCCAAGCACACTTATCACTTCATTACCTTCACCAAATTCTGCATAACCTACCATGTTGTCAAAGTTTTGTACCTTAAAACCTAACTCTTCAGATTTGTTAAGAGCATAATCTAATGCTTTCTTTACTTCTCTTCCAAAGGGTGCATCTAACTCACTTTTACCCTCTACGCTCGGTATTTGAATAATTTCTTGGGTAATTTTTACAAGCAGTTCAAAGTTTTCTTCAATAAATTTTTCCATACTATCAACCTCCTAAAGCATTTTACCAGTTTTTTGAAAATTTTCGACGAATTAACTATAGTATAATATATAAACTATAGTTAATTAGGAGGCATAGATGGATGAAATAATAGATGAGTTAGAGCCAATTGTTAAGAAACTTTCACTTTACTATAGTAAAAGGTTTAAACTTCAAAGTGAAGATCTTTACCAAGATGGTATGCTTGCTTTGCTTTTATCTTTTGGTAATTACAGACACCTAAGAGAAGGTGAACTAAAAATCGTTTTAAAGAAAATCATTAACAGAAAGATTTACGAAACAGTAAAAAGAGAGTTATTTATACGGACTCATGAAGTATCGCTGGAGGAGATAGATGGAGAAAGTTGAAGAAGAAATAAAAGGAATTTTTGATGCAGTCGAACCATTTCTAAATAAAAAAGAAAAAGATGTCTTTTGGGTTTTAAGATACAGAAGCCTAAACCCTTTGGTTTGCTCTCGAATTTTAGGCATTCCAAGAACAACTTTTATAAGTAGGAAAGATCGTCTTTTTATAAAGCTTAGAAGCCTTATTTTAGAACACTTTGGAGAGAAAAAAGTAGGTGAAATTAACGAAAAATTTTTTAATAATAGCGGAAATGTGTAAAATATAGAACTAAATTATGAAAATTATTGAAGACTTGCATGTGCATACAAAATACTCTAAAGACTCTAAAGAAGAGCCTATTAATTATGTTAATTTAGCTTTAGAAAGAGGCTTAAAATTCTTAGGCTTTTCTGACCATATCGATTTAGACCCAGCCGATAAAGATTACAGATATTTTAATTTTGAATTAGCATATGAAAATTATTGCAGGTTAAAAGATGTGTATGGATCAAAATTAGAAATTCTCTTCGGAAGCGAGATAACTTATCAGAGTTTTCTTAATACCGTTATTGAAGAAGAAATGCAAGATAAACCTTATGATTACATAATTGGTTCAGTGCATAGGCTCATGGGGTATACCGTTTCTGGACCACATGGAGTAGATTATTTTAAAGGTAAGGATGAATACACTGCCTATATGATTTACTTTGAAGAACTTTTGAAGATTGTTGAGGTTGGCTCTTTTGATGTTGTTGGGCATTTTGACGTTATTAAAAGATACGGAAAAGATTTTTACGGTGAATTTAAAATTGATAAATATGAACCGATTATAAAAGAAATCTTAAAGAAAGTTATAGATAAAGAAATGGTTATTGAAATTAACACTTCCTCTTTTAGACAAGGTTTTTTTGAACCGTATCCATCAAGAGAGATTATTGAGTTATACGCAGCACTTGGTGGAAAAGAAATTGTCCTTGGCTCTGATGCACATTCCGTAAAGCATTTTAATATGTTTCTTGACAATGGCGTCAATATATTAAAGAGTATTTTTGATTTTGAGGTTGTTTCATATAATATGAGAAAGAAAGTCCGAGTTTCGAAAATAAGTGAATTATTTAGGGAGGATGCTTATGGATGAGTTTGTTGTAGATGAAAGTGTTCTTGAGAGGACTATTGAAAGGGCAAGAGAAAAAAATATTATTATTCCTACTTACGAAGAGATGAGAAACCCAGAGAAAATCCCTCAGGGCATTAAAGACGAACTTAAAGAAATTGGTTTGTGGGATGTTCACCCTCGAAATCTATTCAGAATTACTTGGAAAAATGAACCTACCAAATTTGGCGGTGGCTTTAACGGTGTAAACTATGTTGAACTTCCAAAAGAGTTAACAGGAGTAAAAGCAAGGATTTTTATTCTCATTGGAAAGTTTTTCCCAACGGGTTCTCATAAAGTTGGTGCAACATTTGGACCACTTGTTGAAAAACTTGTAAGAGGTAAATTTGACCCAACAAGACAGAAGGCATTATGGCCATCAACTGGTAATTATTGTAGAGGTGGTGCTTTTAACTCCGCCCTACTTGATTGTAAAGCAATTGCAGTGCTTCCTGAAGGCATGTCAAAAGAAAGATTTGAATGGTTGAAAAGTATTGGTGCAGAGATCTATGCAACTCCTGGAGTTGAAAGCAACGTAAAAGAAGTATTTGATAAAACAAAAGAACTTAAGTCAAAATACCCAGATGAAGTTGTTGTGCTAAACCAGTTTGAGGATTTTGGTAATCCCGTGTGGCATTATGCTGTAACAGGCCCTGCAATGGAAGAAGTTTTTGAAAATAACAAAAAAGAGGGAGATAAACTAACCGCAATCTTTCTTACTCAAGGCTCTGGTGGAACACTTGGAAGTGCAAATTACTTAAGAAACAAGTTCCCAAAGATAAAAGTTGGTGCAGGAGAGGCTTTACAGTGCCCCACACTTCTATACAATGGTTTTGGCGGTCATAGGATTGAAGGAATCGGTGATAAACATGTCCCTTGGGTTATCGATGTGAAAAATCTTGATATGGTTGTAGATGTTGACGATGAATTCACAATGCATATACTAAGGCTCTTTAATGAACCTAAAGGTAGAGAATTCCTTAAGAGGTTTGTTGATGAAGAAATTGTTGATAAGCTCGATTTGTTTGGTATATCATCTATTGCAAATATTGTAGGTGCAATTAAAATGGCAAAATACTATGAAACGACAGAACATGACTTTATTTTCACTGTTGCAACTGATTCAATGGAGTTGTATCAATCAAGAATTCATGAATTAAGAGAACAATACGGAGATTATTCTGAAGTAAACGCAACAGCAGATTTTGAAAGATATCTCATGGGTATCTCAACGGACTGGATGATAGAGATGACCTATTACGATAAAAAGAGAATGCATAATCTTAAATACTTTACTTGGGTTGAACAGCAAGGTAAAACTGTTGAAGAGTTAAACGAACAGTGGTATAACGAAGGTTACTTTATTGAAAAACTTGAATCCTATAAAAAGTGGGATGAATACATAAGAGATTTTAACGAAAAAGTAGGATTAATAAAAAAATATAAATAAGGGGGATTTAGATGGGTAATATAACAAAAGTCGAATTAAAGCAAGCCTACGGCTTAACAATGATTGCTAGGGCAAATTCAAACCATTGGATTGTAATGGATGGAGAAGAAAAATTTAATGGGCATCTTGCCGCAGCAAGACCAATGGAAGTCTTTTTAATGGGACTTGCAGGGTGCACTGGGATGGATGTCATCTCTATCCTTGATAAAATGAAAGTAAATTACAGAGATTTTAGAATTGAGATAGAAGCAGAAAGAGCCGAACAACACCCAAAGGTTTATACAAAAATTCACATTAAATATATCGTCTATGGAGATGTACCTGAAGATAAATTTGTTACAGCAATTGAACTTTCAAAGACGAAGTATTGTTCTGCTCAGGCAATGCTTTCAAAAGCAGCCGAAATTACGTCTTCATACGAAATCATAAAATAGTATAAGATAAAGTTTAATGTGTTAGCCTCCTTCTTGTAAGGAGGCTAATTTGTTTTTTGATAAAATAGTGTACTTTCTTTAACCTCTGTTTTAACAAGGTTCTGAGATTCAAGACTTTGAAGTAAAGCAATAATGGAACTTTCAATTAGGGTATACACTACCTCATCGTGCATGGGTAAATTTAGGTTTTTTAGGATTTCACATATCGTTTTTGGCTCTTTTAGGATATTTAAAACATTTTCTTTTATTTCATTTAATCTTTTTGTATTGTAGTCAATTATATTAACACTCTCCTTTTTGGTAAGTAGGCTTCCGTGTGATGGGAGAATGTAATCAAAATCCAAATTTTTTAAGAGTTCGAGTTTTTCTAAGAATTTATTAAAATTGTGAAAGTAGGGAATTATGTATTTATCAAGAATTTCTTTTGAGAAGAAGCTGTCAGAAGCGTAAATAAAATTTTTAACTTTTACGCCAACCATTCCTATGGAATGACCACTTAAATCAAGTAAGTTGATATCCGAAGGGATTTCTAAAGAAGATTCGTCAAGATCAACGGAAACTTCTTCTGCCTTTATCCACTTTGATAAGAATGATTTTTTAGGGTTTGCACCCAAAGAAAGGTAAATCGGCTCAAGTATTGGGTTTTCAATAAATACTTTTTCAACCTTACTTGCAATAACCTTTAAATTAAAGTATTCTTTTAAGAAGCGTGCGCCTCCTGTGTGATCTGCATGGTGATGGGTAAGTATTAGATAAGTCGGTTTAATACCTTTTTCTTCAATAATTTTTTTAATCTTTTTTCCTTTGTCTTTATCAATTCCTGCGTCAATAATTGCAAAGCCTTTACTTGTTTCAACTATTCCGATGTTTGTTGTATCATTTATAAAGAAATTTGTATCTATTTGTTTTATTTCCATAGAAACATTATAACAGGCTTGGTTTAAAATTGGTAGTGTCAATATAAAACTGTTCTATTTTATGTTATTAAAAGAAAAATACACAATGTTGTTATTTGAGAGTAATTTTCCCACTATTTGCGTTTTGGATTTTATCGCGTTTTTGTTCCCTTATCTTGATGTAAACTCGAAAGGGAAAACGGCTTCCCCTGGAACCTCTCCCTAGATGACAAAAATAAGGTATTCTCCCTTGAATAAAAACTTGATGAGATTCTTAGCACTTGCTTACGCAAGGAGAATATTACAGAGTAACACCATAAAGGCAAACGAAAGGATTCTTCGTCGGCAAAAATTCGCCTCATTAGAATGACACAAAAAGATACACTCCTAAGTAAACTTCAAATTACAAAGTAAACTAAACTTGTAATAAATTCTTTTGATGAGGTTATATAACATCTTTTATGTGTAAGGAAAACTAAGATTGTTAATGGAAGAAAGTTAGATTTGGGCTAACAAAACAATTAATGCCCAACGGTAATTTTCTAAAAGGAAACATCAAAGGGAGAGATTAATTTTCCTTCATCTATAATGAGTGTGCTTTTTCTTACCTCATATTCAAATTCAATTTGTAAATAATTATTAAAAATACCTTCCAACTCGCTCATCTTTATACTACCATCTTTTAAATAAAAAATAGTTGAAATTAGTTCAAAACTTGGCGTTTCGCATTTGTGTAGGGTTATTTTTTCTATAAACTTCCTTACATCTTTAGTCTTTCCGTCTCTTTCAATAAAAAGATTTGCTGAAAGTAAAATCTTTTGTATTGCTTTACTTAGTTCTTCACAAGAAGAATTTCCTTCAAAATGACCAAAAATAGTATACGTAAAAATCGCTTCAAATGAAGTTATCGCTTTTGCAGAATAAGGAAGTAGTTTTACTCTCTTAATTTCTAAAATACTATCAAAAGCAGTTCTAATTGCATTAAAAATGTCTGAAGCATCAACGGGCTCATCAAGGAAGAAATCAAAATATTCGTCTTCTCCAACCATTCCTACACTTAGAGGAAAACCAAGTTCAAGTTTAACCCTTTTGTTAAAACCTTCTGTAAACTTTACAGGGAGGCCACTTCTTCTTAAACCCCGCTCTATAAGGGTTTTCATATCAAGGTGCCCTAAATAAAATATTGAATACGGCCTTAAAAAATTAACTCTTACGCGCATGAGTATATTATACGTATTTAATAGAATATTTCGTATCCATCAAAAAATCGTGAAGAACCTGCATTTGTAAATTATAACTTTTTTTGTTATAATTTACGTAGGTGAGATAAAATGCTTCAATTAGAAAACATAAGCTACGTTGCAGAAGAAAAAACAATATTAAAAGATGTTTCAATGGAGTTTAAAGAGGGCTTAAAGTATGCTGTGCTTGGTGTTAATGGTGCAGGTAAAAGCACTCTTGCCTATGTTATCATGGGGCTTGAGGATTACAAACCTACCTCTGGAAAAATTATCCTTGATGGAGTTGATATAACAGATTTATCCGCATACGAAAGAGCAAAAAGAGGCATAACCCTTACGTTTCAGGAGCCTCCACGCTTTGAAGGAATAAGTGTTGCAAGTTATTTAACTCTTGGAGGTAAAATAAAGGTAGATAGGAAAGAAATAGAAAATGCACTTGCAATTACCGGAATAAACCCGAAGCTATACCTTACAAGAAAAGTAAATGGTAGTTTAAGTGGCGGTGAAAGAAAAAGAGTTGAACTTGCTTCAATTATCTTGTTAAAACCAAAATACGTAATTTTAGATGAACCAGATTCGGGAATCGACCTTATGAGTTTGGAGATAATAAATAACGTTCTTGAATACATCAAAAGTTACAACGGCACTCCAATAATCATAACCCATAGAGAAGAAATAGCAAAAAATACTGACTATGCTTATCAAATTTGTAGCGGCATCATATTAAATAGAGGTGATGCAAAAACGGTTATAGCATCTTTTGAGAAAGAATGTGAAGTTTGTGAACATCCGAATATACCGGATAAAAGTGAGGCGATGAGAAATGTATAACGTAAAAGAAGAATACGAGCAATTAGTCGAAGCACTTGAAAAAAATGGTTACGATGCCTCTAAATATTTTGATAAAAAAGTTGCATCCATAATAATTAGCGGAAACAGGGTTGTGGGTTTAAACAACGTAAAGGGAGTAAATCTTACTCCAAAAACACTTGAAAACGGTGTTGAAGTTGATATGGAAATAGAGGAGGGCGTTATCTTACCCATACCAATACATGTTTGCACGGGTTATCTTGAGAAAAATGGTTTGCAAAACATTGTTTTTAATATCAGAGTAAGGAAAAATGCAAAAGTGAAATTTACAGCACACTGTGTTTTTCCACAGGTAGAAAACTTTACCCACAATGCAATTTCAAATGTTGTAGTTGAAGAGGGTGCAATAATGGAGTATTTAGATGAGCACTTTCACTCAGATCTTGGAACGATTAACCTTACTACCATTACAAATGCAAAAATTGAAAAAGGCGGCATATATAAAAATTCTTTTACTCTCACAAAGACACGCGTTGGCAAAATTTACGTAGGGATGAACCTTGACCTTCAAGAAAGAGCAGCAGGCGAACTTCTATCAAAAATAAAAGGGAGCAAAAATGATATTATTGACATTAAAGAAACACTAAATTTAAATGGCACATATTCAAGGGGCATTGCAAAGTCAACAGTTGTTGCACTTGATGAAACAAAGGCAAACATCGTAAATGTTGCTTATGGGAATGCTCCTTATTCAATGGGACATGTTGAATGTAACGAAATTACAAAAGGCGATAAGGTAGATGTAAAAACTGAGCCAATTTTAAAGGTTGTTAACGATCTTTCGGAACTCACACATGAAGCCTCAATTGGAAGAATAAACAAAAGACAGCTTGAGACCCTTATGGCAAAGGGCTTAACAGAAGAAGAGGCAACAGAACTTATAATAAAAGGGTTATTGCAGTAAAATCTTTTATTTTAAAATTTTTAGGTTTAGTAACGTTTGCTCTATCTTTTTAAGTGCCTCCGTTGGAGAATTAGTATCTTCTACTGCCTTTTCAAATGGACATCTATCTTTACCATCACGACTTTTGATAATTGGGGTAGTTTCTCCATAATAAAATTCTAAATTGTTATTTTTTAATACAGCAATGGCATTTTCACCTAGAGTCTTTGCATACACAAAACGAGGCTTAAGTAGGACAAAAAGAAAGGCTGCGGCTTTACCAACGATCTTATCCCCGTAGGAAAAATTAAAAACAGTTGATAGATCATCTATATGGTTCTTTACAAATTCAAAAACAGGTAAAATACCGTCTCTTTTATCTAAATGAACTACCTTTACGCCGTCAAAAACAACAAAAGTAAACCCTTCGCTAAGTGCTTCTTTAATTTTGTTTTCTATATCGAGTATGTTTTCATTCATTTGACAACTCCATGTGAATTTTTTTCATAAGTTGGCTAATTGGAAGGTTTTGTGGGCATTTGCTTTCACAGATTTTACATTCAATACAGGCATCTGCATTTACTTTAAGAGAGGAGTATCTCTTCTTTGCTAAACTGATGTTTGAAAATAGATAACCCTTATTGTAAATATCAAAAACTCCTGGGATATCGATATCAACCGAACACGGATAACAATACCCACAACCAGTACAACCAACTGGCCTTAAATGAAGTATTAAATCCCTTGCTCTTTTATAAACTTCTTTTTCTTCTTGAGTAAGCATGCCTATGTAAGAACGCCTTGCAAATCCTAAGTTTTCTTCTACCTGTTTAAAGGTGCTCATTCCGCTTAAAACAACCGAAACTTCTTTCATATTCCAAAGATAATCAAACGCCCATTCTACAATTGATTTATTTTTGTTTACATTGGAAAATATTTCAACAACTTCTTTTGGAAGATTTGTTAGTTCACCACCTCTTAGAGGTTCCATAATTACTACAGCAAGTCCTTTTTCGTTAGCATATTTAAGGCCTTTTAAACCTGCTTGATATTCAGTATCAAGATAATTTAGCTGTATTTGTGCAAAGTTAAAATTGGGGTAGTAATCAACAATTTCTTTAAAAACAGGAAATTCATCATGAAAAGAAAAACCAAAATACCTTATTAAGCCCTCTTTAATTTTCTTTTCAGCCCATGTAAATGCATCAACATTCTTCATTTTTTCGAACAGGTCTTTGTCAAGGGTATGTAATAGGTAAAAATCAACGTAATCTGTTTGAAGTTTTTTTAACTGCTCAAAGAAGTACTTATCTAAGTCTTTTTTGTTATAGATAAGCCAAGTTGGAAGTTTTGTTGCAATGTTTGTCTTTTTTCTATAGCCGTCTTTAAGTGCTTTTCCAACAAGAATTTCTGAATTTCCTCCATGGTACGGGAAGGCTGTATCAACATAGTTCAAGCCGTTATCAATTGCATAACGAATCATTTTGATTGCTTCGGGTTCGTTTATTAAACTATTATCGTTATTTAGAGTAGGCAATCGCATCGTCCCAAAACCAAGTGGAAAAAGGTACTCATCAGTTTTGCCAAATTTTCTTAAATCCATGAAACACCTCTTTTAAGTTTTGTTATTAACCTATTGGTTATGGGTTCCTCAAAATCAAGGTTTCTATGCAGTGTTTTTAAAAAAGAAGCTCCTAATAGGCATTTCATTATACCACAAATAAAGCTTGATGGGGAGCCTTGAGCAAGGGTATCTTTTGGTGTCATTCTGACTAGTTGCATTTTTGCAGACGAAGAATCCCATCGTTTTACATTCAAGGGAGTGGAATAGCCTCCTCGATACTCCCCCAAAGAATGAGATCCTTCGCTATCGCTCAGGATGACAAAGAAAAAGTGGTTCAGGATGACAAGAAAAAAGTAGCTCAGGATGACAGAGAGAAGGAATCCTTGAGGGGGTACAAAAGACCCCCTCAAATTAAAGATCCTTCGCTACCGCTCAGGATGACCAGAAAGAAGCCTTGAGGGGGTGTTTTTTACCCCATCAACTTGAAGGAG
>JAINCR010000041.1 GCA_036574215.1 Caldisericaceae bacterium | reverse complement strand
TCCCACCGTGTCATCCTGAGCACGTTTGCTTCGCTCAGTGTAAACTTAAGCGAAGGATCTTGGCTTTTGCTTTTTGTGTTATAATAACTCTTAGGCAGAGCACTTACAACTTATTAGGGTAATACCTACAAGGAGGTAAAAATGAGGTTATTCGTATTTGAAAAAGATGGCTTTTTAAATGTTGGAGTTGAAGAGAATGGACATAAAATTGATGTAAACAAGCTATCCGAGGCAATGGAGCACTTAGGAGAAAATGAAGCGCCTATTATTGATTCAGTTAGTGCTGCAATTGAACAGTGGCAAAACGTTTTAAAAATGATCCAATGGGGTAAAAAGACTTTTAAAGATTTATTTTATGATATCTTTAATATTAAGGTTAAAAAATTTTATCCCCCAATTGACAAATCTTCCCTTGTAATCTGCCTTGGAAAAAACTATGTGGAGCATGCAAAAGAAACTGGAGGCTCAATTCCAGATGAACCAATCATTTTTGGTAAATACGCTAACTTTGCAATCTCCCAGGAAGATCCAATCATATACCCATCTTGGGCTACACGCATTGACCCCGAACCTGAGTTAGGTGTCATTATCGGTAAATACGGAAAGGATATCGACGTAAATGAAGCAATGGACTATGTCTTTGGCTATACAATTGTAAACGATATAACAGAAAGAAATATTGAATTTAAAGATATGGAAAAAGGGCTTCCTTGGTTTAGATCAAAAAATTTTGAAACATCTCTTTCTGTAGGTCCATATATAGTAACAAAAGATGAAGTTTTAGATCCACATAATCTTGAAATAGAACTCTACGTAAATGGCACCCTAAAACAAAAAGGCAACACAAAGGATATGATTTTTAAAATTGCCGAAACGATTTCTTACATCTCGAAATATTTTCCTCTCTCACCAGCTAGTGTTATTTCAACAGGCACAATACCAGGAATACTTCCCATAGAAAAAGGGGATGAGGTGCTTATAAAAATAGAGCATATTGGCGAACTCAAAAACAAGGTTGCATTTTCCCTACTGTAAACAATGAAAAAAACTCAATCTGCAGAAGTTGCTTCGGTTGCATTTGCTGTTGCAAGCCTACTGAGTAAAATTTTAGGTTTTGTAAGAGACCTTTTTTTAAGCAATTATTTTGGCGTCTCAAAAAGTGTAGATGCACTTTCCGCAACCTTACCAATAAACTCAATTTTTCAAAATATTATGACTTCAGCAATTGTTGTATCCTTTATCCCCCTGTATTTAGAAGAACTATCTAACAACAAAGAAAAGGCAAGAGAAGAACTATCAACTGCATTTAATATTGTTGTGCTCCTATTTTTTATTGCAACTTTGCTATTAATAATATTCTCGCATCAACTTGTTTCTGTTTTTGTGCCTGGTTTTAAAGATGAATTAACCCAAAACCTAACCTCTAAACTCATTGACTTTGTGTCCTTTTCGGGTTTTCTTTGGGCAGTTGTAGGGTTTTTATACGGCCTTTCACAACTTCACAAACACTTTCTTATTACTGCAATTATGCCACTATTTATAAATATATCCATCATTTTAGGCCTTGTTTTATTCCACAATACACTTGGTATTTACTCCTATGTTTTAGGTTTAGCATCGGGGCTTTTGATACAGGCAGGTGTGATGCTTTACTATTCAAAAAAATATCTTGGCTTGGAATTTTCACTAAATTTCAATCC
>JAINCR010000040.1 GCA_036574215.1 Caldisericaceae bacterium | reverse complement strand
GTACTAATAGGTCGAGGATTTACTATACCCTTTGCAGTTTTGAAGGTATAATCCTTTATGCCCTGGTGGCTATACCGAAGGGGAAACACCCGTTCCCATTCCGAACACGGAAGTTAAGCCCTTCAGGGCCGATGGTACTGCACTGGTAACGGTGTGGGAGAGTAGGTCGCTGCCAGGGCTTTTTTATTTTTGGCAAATCTCTTTAATTGATGTAATATTTTTCATCCATTAAGGCATTTTAGGTTTTTGCGTGCTTTAAAGATATGTTATGAATTCTTCTAAAAGCGTAGTTTATTGATATCAAAATTTTTGAAGTTTTTGAGCATTTTTTTAAGGTTATCGTAATTTTTTAAAAGTTGATTAACTTCGTTTTTATCTACATGTGTTCCTCTTGCAATTCTTTCTTTTCTTGAAGCGTTTATTATCTCAGGATGCATTCTTTCCTCTTTGGTCATTGCATTAATGATTGCAATCATCCTTTTAATACGTTTTTCATCAGTGAAGTCTTTACTTATTTTTACACTACCAAAGTTTGGAAGCATTGAAAATACTTTTGAAATCCCTCCCATTTTTAGAATGCTTTCTAATTGTATTTTGAAGTCATTCATGTCGAATTTTCCACTTTCAAAATCTTTTATAATTTTTTTGCTTTCTTCTTCACTAATGGCTTCTTGTGCTTTTTCAAATAAACTTTTTATGTCTCCTCTGTCTAAAATTCTTGAAATAAGCCTTTCCCCGTCGAATATTTCTAAATCTTTTATTTTTTCTCCTGTACCAACAAATTTCACATCTTTTTGGGTTATATACCTAAACGATAAAACACTTCCGCCTTTTGCTGAGGAGTCAAATTTTGTGAATATACCTCCTGTAATCGGTATGTAATCTTGAAAGCCTTTTACTATGTCAAGGGCAGTTTGTCCAATTGTAACATCCATAACCATAAGAGTTTCGTTTTCATTAAAGAAGCCTATTATCTTATTAAGTTCTTCCATAAGTGGTGTATCAATCTCTTTTCTTCCCGCTGTATCTATGATTGCCACATTGAAATTATTTTTATCCATGTATTTTGGTATTTCTTCTAATGCATTTTCTATACTGCTGTTTCTAAGATCAAGATAAGAGAGTTCGTTTTCTTTTGCTATTTGGATGAGTTGATCAAAACTTGCAGGTCTTTTAAAGTCAAAAGGAACAAGAAGCGGCCTATAGTTGAATTTGTTTTTAAGTAGATATGCAAGCTTTCCTGCCGTGGTTGTTTTACCATTTCCTTGTAAACCAACTAAAATAATAAAGTTTTTGTTTTTCTTTAAATTCAGAGGAGATGAAGTTCCTACGTATTCAACAAGGATACTGTATAAGATTGAAAGTATCTGCTCTTGTGGATTTAAACTTTCTATCACTTTTGTATTCTTTGATTCTGTTTCAAGTCTTTCGGTTATTTCTTTTACAAGTTTGTAGTTAACATCAGCCTCTAAAAGGGCGAGTTTTACTTCTTTTACAACGGATTTAATGTCTTCTTCGCTTAAATATCCCTTAGACCTTAGTTTTTTAAATACATTCAATAAGTTTTCTTTTAAAGATTCAAAAATGATAGACCTCCTATAAATAATTTAAATTGCTAATAGCAAATTATTTTATCAAATTTTTGTGTTTTATGAAATACTTTGATATACCCTGCTAAAAAATTATTTCTATTCTATAAAAATTCGAAGAACGATTTTACATAATTTTAATATTTAAATAAGAGAAAACTTTTTAATTTCATCTTGCATTTATTTGCAATAGTAAATCAATGCTAAACAGGGATTAGTTTGTTAGGTTTCTTAAACTCTAAGATTTTCTATACGTTAAAGGCTTGACTTAGCGCACTTCTTACTTTTGAATAGTTAGTGTTAAAGGTTAAAACCATTCTTCCTGTTTTTGTATTAATCAATAATTCGTTGGGAGTTTCAAGATCATCGATATCACTCCCACCGATGTTGACTTTGTATTTTACATTTATGATAGCTCCTCCTCTCTTTTCTCTTCCTCTTTTTAAAAGAATACTATTCACATCGTTTGGTGATAGAGCAAAATTTTCACTATGTTCCTTTATAATTTCTTCCGATGTCATCTCGTAGTATTTTTTATAATAGGTAAAACCTGTGCCAATTTGTGAGAAAAATTGTTTTAGTTTTCCTTCTACTGCCTCTTTTGTTTCTTCTGCTCTTTTCTCTGCCTCTTTTTTAAAGAGCTCTTGTGTCCATTTTGCAAATAACATTCTTTTGTCCGTTATAATAAGCGCCCAAGCTTCTTGTTTAAACATACCCTTTTTCCAGGTAACTGGAACTACTTCAAGGATTTTTTCCTCCATGATACACCTCCAAATTTGATTGTTGTATTTTTATTAATGGGTAGATAAAAATTTTTCCTCCCTCTTATTTTTTATCATAATTAAAAACTTTGTCAATAGAGTAAATTTCTTCATAAAGATAACAATCTCTTGGAAGGTTTTACTTCCTGCTCCTTCCGAGGCGAAGTCTCACTTGTTTATTCTAAGGTCGTAAGCCTCCTTTGGTTATTCTGCACTCTTTTCCTTGCGTAAGCAAGTGCGAAGCCCTCACTTAGTCATTCAGAGCGAAGCGAGGAATCTCCTCTGTTGACGCTTTTCGTTGTAGTATTGAGAGGGTGTTCCCATTAGTATTATTCTTAGTTGAATCTCCACAGAGTCATTCTGAGGAGGCGTCTTTTTGCTGAGTAAGAATCGCGTTGTTTGTCACCATGTTGTCACTCTGAACGAAGTGAAGAATCTCATCGTTTATTCTTTTTCGTGTTTTCAGGAGAAGACTTGTGGGGGTGTACTTTTTACTCCCTCAAATATGAGATCCTTCGTTTCACTCAGGATGATAAGAAAGTATGTGGGGCTTGGGGGTATCTCTCTCAACTTAAGAAAGAATCTCAGCCTTTTATGTTTTTTAGTATTCGGGGGAGTCTTGAGGGGGTGTCTCTTATGTCTTTTTCTTATATTGGAGGGTGTTTCGAGTGGGGTTCTTTTTATGATTGTCTTTTCACTCTGAACGAAATGAAGAATCTCTTACTTTTTATTAACTTTCGTGGGAGTTTCGAGTGGAATTCCTTTTATCTCCTCAACTTCAAGATCCTTCGTCGCTATCGCTTCTCAGGATGACAAAGAAAAAACGCTCAGGATGACAAAGAAAAAGCGCTCAGGATGACAAAAGAAGACTCAGGATGATGAAGAAAAAGAATTTGGGATGACAAAGAAAAGGGCATTAGGATGACTACAAGTTCGTTATTCCGAGGGCGTAAGCCTGCTTCATCATTCCAAGCATAAGCAAGGAATCTTGGTTTTTACGTCTTGCCGCTATTTATATCTCTTTCAGCGTTTGGTGAGCATCAAAAGTTTATTTTTTCAGTAAACAAAAATTCTAGACGACTAAAAATGCTTTAAGAATACACATAAATAAAAAGAAAAGCCCACAGTATTATGCTACTTATTGTAATTACCTTTAAAATAAACTTAGTTTATTTATTCCTTTTCTAAACGCTTCAGTGTTTCTAATAGTTTCTTTAATTCGTTTTTCTTTGCCTCATCTGTAATGAGATTATTGACAGCGTTCTCCATTTCTAAAAAGACTTTAATTTTCTTTCTTCTTTTTTCAAGTAGTTTTGACTTTTCATCACATCGCTCCATTTTGTTAGTAGCACGCCTAACAATATCATGCACTGCTTGTCTTGAGACTTTGAGTCTTCTTGCAATTTCAGAACCGTTTAAAGATGGATCAGTATAAAGTGTAGCGATGCGTTTTTCTTTTTCTGTTAGAAGGTTTGCATACACTTCAAGTAATTCTTTAATATGTATTTTTTTAAGAAGCTTTTTTTCTTTTGGTGATAGGTTATGTTTCATTGCACTCCTCCAATGAGTTTATTGATATAAAAATCCGAAGAAAATTCTTCAAGATCATTAATATCTTCACCTGTTCCTATAAATTTAATTGGTATTTTGTATTTTTCGGTTATCGGAATAACAACTCCAGGGTAGCTTGATGTATCAAATTTAGTCAATATAATCCCTGTAACTTTAATTGCTTTAGTAAATGTATCAACCTGTTCCATCAAATTTAAACCTGTTAGGCTATCCATTACAAGAAATACCTCATTTATTCTGTTTGTTTTACTTAAAACTACTTTTTCGATTTTTGTAAGTTCTTTTAGCAAGTTTTCGTTGGTTTCAACTCTACCTGAAGTATCTATAAGAATTAAATCGTAGTTGTTAGATTTTGATAACCCATCAAATATAACACTTGCAGGATCAGCCTTTGGTTTTCCTTTCATTATGTCAACTCCTAATCTTTCAGCCCATATCGAAAGTTGGTCTATTGCTCCAGCTCTAAAAGTATCACCTGCTATTAAAAGAATGTTTTTAAAACCTTTTTGTTTGTAAAAATTGGCAACCTTTGCAATGCTTGTAGTCTTGCCAGAGCCGTTTGAACCAACAAAAATAAATACCGTTGGAGGTTCTTTTGATAGGTTTACAGTTGTATCTAAACCAACAAAAGCCTCCTTAACAGTTTTTTTAAAGAGTTCAATGTAATCTATGCTTTCTTTTTTAAATTTACTAATGAACTCTTCTGTAAATCTAACTCCAAAATTCTTACTGAGTAAAAATTCTTCTACCTCATCAAGGTTTACACTCTTTTTACTGATTAGATTCTTCAATCTTTCTAATATATTCATCGTTTAAAGCAACTTTTGCAGCCTCTTCTTCTGCTTCCTTTTTTGTTCTACCTTTACCGCTTCCAAGAATCTTCCCGTCGATTTTTACTTCTGCTCTAAATAATTTTGTATCATCTATCTTTTCTTCATCGACTATTTTGTATTCTGGCACTTTATGTATTGCCTTTTGTAGAATTTCTTGGAGTTTTGTTTTTGCATCAATTGTCTCTATGTTCAATGCGTTTTCTAAATCCTCTTTAAAAGTATCTTCTATAAATCTGTATGCTTCCTTAAAGCCAAAGCACAAGAATATTGCAGCAGTCACTGCTTCAAATGCATCGGCAAGTATCGCAGCTTTATGCTTTCCGCCGCTTTTATCTTCGCCTTTTCCAAAAAGAAGTAATTCTCCTAATTGGATTTCTTCTGCTTTTTTAGAAAGGTTTTTCTCCGATACTAAGAACGCTCTTTTTCTACTTAATTCGCCCTCGCTTAAATTCTTGTAGCGCTCCAACAGGTGGTATGTGATGGTAAGCGATAAAACAGAGTCTCCGAGAAATTCTAAACGTTCATTTGAAGTAAAGCCTTTGTTTTCTCCTACAAAAGATGAATGAGTTATAGCCGTAATAAAAGTATCTCTGCACTTTCGGGGTATCTTTTTTTTAAGTAGTGCTTCAAAAGCCTGCACCCTCTTTTTTATTTCTTTGTCGAGTGTTTTTGTACTCATGAAAGAAATATTAGCGAAATTATTTACTTGCTTTTTCTACTTCCAATACCTGATTGCCATCGTAATATCCACAATACGGACACACCTTATGCGGTTGGATTAAATTATGGCAATGAGGACATTCAACTAAATGAACATTCTCAAGGTGTTCTTTAATTTTTCTCATTCTACTTCTTGAATGTGTGGTTTTCTTTTTTGGTTGAGCCATCTTTTCCTCCTAAATAACAATATTTAAAAGTTTGTCTTTTACAAAAACGTATTTTGCTTTATCAAAATTAATATTTAACCTTGATATTTTATCAGATTTTTTAACTAAATCAAGTACATCTTCAAGATCTGCTTCTATTGGCACTTCTACTTTGTCTCTTAATTTTCCATTTACTTGGACAACTACTACAGATTTCTCAACTTTGTATATTCCTTTTGGTTGGGGCCATTCTCTCTTATGGATGCTTCCAATGCCTCCTAATCTATGGTGAAGTTCTTCTGTAACAAAGGGAGTTGCTGGGGCAAGCATCGTAAGGAAAGTTATTGCAGCCTCTTTAAACGCTTTCGTTTTTATGACGGATGAATCATCTTCAACTATTTTAGAAAGATAATTCAACCACTCCATAAAGCTACTTATCATTGTATTGAACTTGAATTTTTCTATTTGGTCGCTTATTTTCACAATCATTTTATCCGTCATTAATTCAATCTCTTTTTCAATTTGCTGGTTTGAGATTGTTTCATTTACATCTTCAAGTTGAATGAAAAGACTCCAAATCCTTTTTATAAACCTATTTACTCCTCTAATACCCTCTGTGCTCCATGCTGAGTCAGTGTCTAATGGTCCAATAAAAAGAATATACGCTCTTAAGGTGTCTGCTCCGTATTCCTTTACCACATCATCAGGATTAACTACATTTCCTCTTGATTTACTCATTTTTTGATGGTCTGGGCCAAGTATCATACCTTGATTGAGTAGCTTTTTAAACGGTTCATCGAAGTCTATAAGCCCTGCATCGAACATAACTTTAGTATAGAATCTTGCATAAAGAAGATGCATTACTGCATGTTCTGCTCCACCTATGTAAAGATCAACAGGCAACCAGTATTTTGCTTTATCTTTATCAAAAGGTGTTTTGTCATTTTTGGGATCAGCAAAGCGTAAGAAATACCAAGAAGAACATGCAAAACCATCTTGGGTGTCTGTTTCTCTTTTTGCAGGGCCTCCACAAATAGGACATGTGGTATTAACAAAATCTTTGTCGTTTGCAAGAGGCGATTCTCCTGTGTCTCTTGGAGAAAAATCAACTTCCTCAGGAAGTAGCACGGGAAGTTGCTCTTCAGGAACGGGAACTGCTCCATGGACTGGACAATGGACTATTGGAATAGGTGCTCCCCAGTACCTCTGTCTTGAAATAAGCCAATCACGTATTTTGTACCTAACAACTCCTTTGCCAAAATTATGTTCTTCTGCGTATTTGGTTAATTTTTCTCTTGCTTCTTCGCTTTTTAAACCTGAAAATTCACCACTATTTATAAGAATACCATCTTCAGTAAACGCCTCGGGTAAGTCTTCTACAGGGTTGCCATCTTTTGAGATAACAACTTTAATTGGTAAATTATGTTTTTTAGCGAATACAAAGTCTCTTTCATCATGCGCAGGCACACCCATTACTGCCCCAGTTCCGTATGAAAATACTACATAATCTCCTACATATATGGGCACAAGCTCGCCTGTAAAAGGGTTTTTTGCATATGCGCCAGTAAATACTCCTGTCTTTTCTTTTTCTGTTGATAGCCTTTCAGTTTCAAATTTCTTTAAGGCTTCTTCTACATATTTCTCA
The DNA here is from genome assembly GCA_036574215.1 of Caldisericaceae bacterium. Classification (NCBI taxonomy): domain Bacteria; kingdom Pseudomonadati; phylum Caldisericota; class Caldisericia; order Caldisericales; family Caldisericaceae; species Caldisericaceae bacterium. Next base: position 2,954 of record JAINCR010000040.1, on the reverse strand, counting down.
ACACTTTCTCTGTATTCATCTTTTGTTATCTTCATTACCAGTGGATGTTCTGGTGCGATTGCAATAAAAGTGACACCAAATATAGTGTCTATACGCGTTGTGAAAACACTTATTGTGTGCTTTCCATTAGGTGCGTTGACCACTTCAAAGTCAATTTCAGCTCCAGAGGATCTTCCAATCCAATTTCTTTGCATTGATTTTATTCGTTCAGGCCAATCAATTTTGTCAAGGTCATTTAGAAGTCTATCTGCATAAGAAGTTATTTTAAAAAACCATTCTTTTAATTCTTTTTTTACAACAGGAGTTCCGCATCGCCAACATTTTCCATCGACTATCTGTTCGTTTGCAAGCACTGTCTTACAGTGAGGGCACCACCATTGGAAGTTTGTGTCCTGGTATGCAAGGCCTCTTTTGAATAACAATTCAAAAAACCATTCTGTCCATTTGTAGTATGAGGGATCTGATGTTGCAAATTCTCTATCCCAATCGTAAGACAAACCAAGCATTTTTAGTTGTCTTCTGAAGTTTTCAATATTTTTATAAGTTGAATCTTTAGGATGCACTCCATGTTCTATGGCGTAGTTTTCTGCTGGTAGCCCAAAAGCATCGTATCCTATAGGGTGAAGCACATTAAATCCTTTCATTCTTTTGTATCTTGCATATGTGTCTGCTGGTATGTAGTTTCTGCAGTGGCCTACGTGTAAACCCGACCCTGATGGATAGGGGAACATTACCAACAAATAGAACTTTGGCTTAGAAGAAAAATCCTCTCCCTTGAAGAGTTTTTCTTTTTCCCATTCCTCGTAATACTTTGCTTCAAATTCACTTGGGATGTATTCTTTTTCCATGGCTTGCTCCATAATTAAAAAATTGGTGGAGCTAAGGGGAGTCGAACCCCTGACCTCCTCCACGCCAAGGAGGCGCTCTACCAACTGAGCTATAGCCCCACTCTTATAAATAATACTAAATTTTTATTTATTGTCAAGCGTTTTATATGGAATCTATAAAAAAGTCTTATTTGTTTCCATTGTAATTACACAAGCTAAGTTAAAGTCGTAAGCATGTTTGTTTTGTCATTCTATAGAAGCAAAGTAGCTAAAGAAACTTATCTTTAATGTTTTTTAAAAACAATTTATTGAGTTTTTTGATTGCAAATCATTCAAGATCTGTCAATTAAGTTTTCTAATGTAGAAAATTTCGTTGTTGTATTTAACTTTCATAATAAGTTCTCTTTTAATTAAATCGTCAATCAAGGAAAAATTACTTCTTTTTTCAGTCAACATCTTTTTGATTTCTTCTTACCTTATTGGATGCACAGAAACTATACTTAAAAGGTCTTCTTGTAAATCCCCACTTATTGTGTAAACTTACCTTCTTCTTTGGTTATAAGCATTTCTACATTTTTGATGTTTTTAGAAAATATTTGATATGCCGTATTCAAAACTTCTTCTTTAGGGGGCTTTACCCATTTTTCTTGAGGTGGACGAGTAGGAATTGAAATATACGCTTTATAAGGGCTGATATTTGATATAAAAGAAGCAACACCTTTTAGCTCTTCAACTGAAATTCAATCCCTCAACAAGCATTGTCTCGGTTATGATCGAACCATTAAAAAATTTTGAAAATTCAACAATTCCATCAAGAATTAAGTTAAGATCCAAAGAATGGTGGGGTCTATTAATTTTTCTGAAAGTAGTTTCATTTACGGTATCTACTTTTAGAGAAACAAGGTCGGCTTCAAATAAATCTTGCCTTACGCTTTCAAGAAACAAAAGCGAGCTATTTGTAATCACTGCAACGGGTATGTTAAAAGTTTTAAACATTCTTATTTCTTCTCCAATGTTGATATCAAGTGTAGGCTCTCCATCGGGAACAAATGTGATAAAGTCAATCTTTTCACCCATTTCTCTAACTTTTGAAATCTTTTCTTTTAGATTGTTAAATATTTCTTTAGGTTCGTAAAATTGTCTGCGTTCAACTATCAAATTCTTCGTCAATCCAATTTGACGGTAAATGCAGGAATAAGAGCAATGCTTGAGGTAATATTATTTACTCCAAGGCTTCTTCCCAAACGCCTTGAAGGGGCAGGCCCAAAAATAATTATGAGTAATCACCTCTTTTTACAACACAATTATACCACTTTTACATCTAAAACAATCTAAAAGGTTTTTATAGGTTTTTACTGTCTAACTTACAAAAAATAAGTGGGGGTTAAAGCCCATTTATAACTTGTCTTGTAGATGCAATTATCTTTTAATACTTACCAAGCATTTAATCTCGTTAACGTAAATTTTAAAGTTCAAGAGTGTGTGTATTACAGTTAGTGCTGCAAAAATTAAACCAGGGATATCGTGCATTACTTCAAGATATTCTTTTAAAAAAACCTAAAAACGTCCAGATATTTAGTCGAAAAACTCTTCCAGATGGAGCAAAGTGTAGCCCAACGCCCGAAAACATTACAGGGACAAACAGCATGAACATTAAACTTGAAATGATACCCTTTACTTTAATAAGAAACAGATGGTAATTAACATTTCTTTTGTTCACAATTAAAGTTTTAGTGTTTTCCATTACTTCCTCCTACTTTTATAATTTACTTTGTTGGAAGTTTTGGCTGAAAACTTTTTTTACAAATAAAACCTTTAAATGTGTTTTCATTTATCATTTCTAAAACTTAAACTATTTTATTTTACATTTCAATAGTGAAGAAAATTTGAATAATTTTAATTAATTTTCTAAATATGAAAAATAGTTGTGAATTGATGGCTGATTAAGTTTTGAAGTGTATTTCCCTTAATTATTTTAACGCTTCTTTACTTTTATAAGGTGACATTTATCGAATAAAACCCTGTATTTGGTGCAGTGAAAAGCCTTCTTGAACTTATCCAACAAAAACACAAAAGGATACATTAGAAGAATCTTGATAGAATATTCCTTTATGCTTTTTCCTTGTA
>JAINCR010000039.1 GCA_036574215.1 Caldisericaceae bacterium | reverse complement strand
CAAGGGAAAAAGGGGCTCAGGATGACTGCAAGGTGTCATTCTGAACGAAGTGAAGAATCTCATCTGTTTATGCTTTCAGGGGAGTCTTGAGTGGGGTGGTGTTTACCCCCTCAACTTCAAGATCCTTCGCTACCGCTCAGGATGACAAGGAAAAAATAGCGCAGAATGACACGGAAAAAGGGGCTCAGGATGACTCCAAACAGTCATTCTGACGAGCAAACGCAGTGAGAGAGGAAGAATCTCATCCTTTTTATACTTGATGGGGTGGAATGATCTCTCTCAACTTTGAGGTCGATTACTTGCACTCAGGATGACGGAGGTTTAAGTCTTAAAGAAAGTATCTTTTTTAGTAAAAAGGTATTTTACCCTTATAAAATTGACAGTATTAGTTTTTTAAAAACACATCTTAATAAGTTTGTTTCTTGACAGGAATGTTAATTTTGGTATTATTAAGTTGATGCAATATTTCAATTTTAGTAAAATTATAAAGGCTTTTAAAGCCTTTAACTAAATAAAGGGAGATAAAAATGATTAAAATAGTTGTGGATTCAACAGGTTACATCGAAAAAGAAACGCTTGAAAAGTATGACATTAAAGTAGTTCCACTTACAATAAGAATAAATGGAAAAGAATACAAAGAAAATGAATTGCCAGTTTCCGAATTTTACAGAATGCTTTTGGAATCTAAAGAACTACCTAAAACCTCTCAACCATCTGTTCAAGACTTCATCCAGGCATACAAACCACTTCTTGAAGAAGGAAATGAAATTCTTTCTATACACCTATCAGAGAAGGTTTCAGGAACCATTAATTCTGCACGACTTGCAATCGAAACCTTAAAGACTGATAAAATAAAAATTGTTGATACAAAAAGCACTACATTTTCACTTAAGTTCCTTGCGGAATATGCTGCCTCTCTTATAAAGAAAAACCTATCTTTTAGAGATGTTTATCAAGAAACTCAAAAACTTGTTGAAAGAATCTATAATAGGTTTGTCCTATATGAACTTAAATACCTTGTTGAAGGAGGAAGGTTAAGTAAGGCTGGTGGTCTTTTAGGTGAAATATTAAACATAAAACCAATTTTGTCGTTTACTGATGGTGAAGTAAAAACTGAAAGTGTAGCACGCTCCTTAAACAAAGCAAAAGAAAAGTTGCTTGATTTTATAAAAGGAATTAATGGAAGTATTGGCATTGAAAGAATTGCAGTTATTCATGGTATAAATAGAGATGTAGATGAATTCGTAAGTAAAATCGAAAGTATTGTATCTATAAAAGTAGAAAAGTTACTATGCGGTGCAGTGGTGGGAGTGTATGGTGGGCCTGAATGGCTTGGAGTAGGAATTTTAGGTAAAGCCTAAAAAGAACCTACCATTTTCAAAAGATCTCTGTGTATTAACTTGTTTGTTGCAAAGACTTCGTTTTTGTTTAAGAAATTTTCATTACCGATAAAATCCGTAACGTAACCTCCTGCTTCTTTTACTATGAGACTTCCTGCAGCTATATCCCAAATGTGAATCCCTTTTTGGTAATAACCATCGAAAACTCCTTGCGCAACGTAAGCAAGATCGAGTGCAGCACTTCCATTGCACCTTATTGATAATGCACTATCCAAAACCTCTCTAAATGTGGAAAAAGTTTTTTCGTTTCTTGCTGCATATACAAATCCTGTTGCAATAAGTGCATCTTCCAAGGTTTTTGTTTTTGAAACACTTATGCTTTTGCCATTCAACATGGCGCCTTTCCCAAATTCTCCTACAAAAAACTCATCAAGTATTGGATTGTATACTACACCGAATTTTAATGTTTCATCTTCCATATAGGCAATTGAAACGGCAACAAATGGAAAGCTTTTAACAAAATTATGCGTTCCGTCAAGTGGATCAATTATAAATTTTTTATTAGAGTTAGAATTTACATCAACATTTTCTTCTGTAATAATTCCATAAGAAGGGTATTCTTTTATTATCTTTTCTCGGACAAAGTTATCGATGAACTTGTCAACATTTGTCACAAGGTCTCTTTTGCTTTTTAACTCGATATCAAGGGTCTTCCTAAAGTTCTCTTTGATAATTTTTCCAACGCTATTTGCAAGGTCGATAACAAAATCGTATTCGAACATAAAAACCTCCTATGTTATTTCTAAAACTACCGGCACATGGTCAGATGGTTTATCAAGTGCTCGTAAACTCTTTTCTATATAGCAATTTTTTAACCTGCTTAAAAGAGATTTTGAGACATAGATGTAATCAATTCTCATACCGTAGTTTCTTTTAAAACTTCCCCCAGTGTAATCCCACCAGGTAAAAGCAACAACATCGCTGTAAAAATATCTAAAAGCATCAATAAGGCCAATACTAATAAGATCGTTTAATGCATCTCTTTCTTCTTTCATAAAACCAATTGTGCCATCTAATAAGTCTTTATCCCAAACATCAATATCTTCTCTTGCAACGTTAAAATCACCCATCAGAATAAAGTTTTTATTTATTAAGTCATTTTTTAAAATGTAGTTTTTAATCTTCTTGTAAAATTCAAGTTTATAGAAAAATTGTTCGCTTCCTAAATTTCCTCCGTGAGGAAAATATACATTAAGAATAGTTAAATCTTCTATTTGCCCTTCGATTGTCCTTGCAATACCATCGTTAAGGACATCTTTCTTTACTTCCTTAAAAGGGAATTTTGAAATTAGTGCAACTCCATTGTAAGCCTTCTGTCCAAAAACGTTCGCAAAGTAATTTAAATTGCCAAATTCTTCAAATGGAAAGTTTTTTTCTTCGGTTTTAATCTCTTGGAGTGATAATACGTCAATCCCGTTATCAAGAAGAAGCATCTTTACATAAGACAGTCTTGTTCTTATTGAGTTAACGTTCCAAGTTGCTATCTTCATAATTCTCCTTTTTAATTAGGTTATTTAATAGTTCGTTTATGCTAACTTTAAAAGCAGGGTGGATAAAATCTCCTGCAATTTCTGAAAGAGGTTTTAAAACAAATAGCCTATTTTGGATATCGTAGTGTGGAATTTTAAGATCCTCTTCATCAATAATGAGATCATCATAAAAAAGGATATCAAGGTCAATAGTCCTTGGACCCCATTTTTCTTTTCTCACTCTACCAAGTTTTGCTTCAATCAAAAGTAGAGTTTTCAATAACTCTTTAGGTGTTTTAGTTGTTTTAGCCTTTACAACACAGTTTAAAAATTTTGGTTGGTCAGTAAATCCGTACGGTTCTGTTTCAATAATGGAAGATAAGGCTACTATATCAATTCCTTCCTTTTTAAGGTTAGATATTGCTTCTTCAATATTTTTTTCTCTTTCAAGAAGATTACTTCCAATTGCAATAAAGACGGTATGTTTATCCTGCGCTTCCACCTGAGCCACCACCTCCACCACCGCCACCACCGGAGAATCCACCGCCAGAACCAGTTGAAGTAGTTATAGAAGAGGTTATTGAATTTAAAGATGAAGTAAAAGCATCTATAAAAGA
>JAINCR010000038.1 GCA_036574215.1 Caldisericaceae bacterium | reverse complement strand
GATGTTAGTCCTAAAAAATCTACCATGATTGCCGCAATTTTATTAGGTGTTTTTGTTTTTTTAAGAGGTATATTTACAGGTAGTGTATTATTAATGTTTTTGTTTCATTTTCTGTTTGCTTTAAGTGCTACTTTTGCTTTTACCTCATGGTCGCCACTTTCCTATAGGTTATTCCCGAAAGATAAAGCCTCAAAGATCACTGCATATTTTACTGCTTTTCTTGTTTTAGGTCAGATTTTAGCTTTTTTTGTATCCTATCAATTAGCAAAGTGGCTTGGGTTAAAGTTATATCTTATTTTATGCGGTATAGTTTCGGTTGTATTTTCATTAATTTACATTTTTTCTGTCCTAAATTGGAATGATACGCTTCTTAATGTAGAAGTTAACAAAAAACTTCCTATTTTAGATGGTTTTAGATTAGTTTTTTCAAATAAATCACTGTTAATTCTTTCTCTAATTTCTTTCTTTGATATAGGGGTATTTAAGTATCTTGCGGGTTGGTATCCAAAACTTAACGTTATATTTAAAGGTCTTGAGCCTTCAAAAGCTGGTTTTATTAATGCTTTTATTCTAATTGGTTGTTTAATTGGTGCTATGACAATACCAAGCCTAAGCCACAAATTTAAGAAAGTAAGGATTTTTTTCATTATTCTTCCATTAATTGTTGTCTTTTCACTTTTTTTGAGTCTTTACTTAAGTAGTTTTGGTTATTTACTTTTTGTTTCTCTTATATTAGGGGTTGCATTATTTCCAATTTATCCATTGGGACTTCATCTTCCGAGTGCATTCCGTAATATTGGCGTGAAATATGCTGGTGTTGGGAGTGGTATTATTCTTATTTTTGCAAATTTAGGTGGAAGCATTTTTCCTCTGTTGGGTGTATTAACGAAGACATTTACATCGTCTCTTGTTGTGTTTGGGATTATACCAATGGTTCTTATATCTATTTTAGGTTTCTTTTTTAAAGATCCAGATACCTATTGATTCAAATTGAACTCTTTTTCTGAAAATGATTCAACTGTGTAAATTTCTACAGTAAGATCAGGGTCTTCAAAGCAATTTTTAGGTAAGCCTGCTTTTAAACAGAGGTGTGTAAAAAATTCAATTGGATTTGTTAACTCTTCCCAAACTTGTGGAAGAAATGTTGCCTTGTAAAACCCCATTTTTATAATTACCCCATGTTTTAGTGGCTTAACTAAATTGAATAATTCCTCGGTATTAGAAAAGTTAATTTTTTCTGGAAATGATAGAATTGATATTTCTATATCAATTAATGGAAGTTCCTTTAGTTCAACGGGGTAAAACCTAGGATCCCTAAAGGCGGCATTTATTGAGTTATCGATAACATCAAGGATTAGCGGTCTTGCTGGATAAATTGATCCAATACATCCACGCAAATTACCATTTTCGGTTAGAGTCACAAAAGTTCCTTTTTCCTCCCAGTATTCACTATCACCATAATCCTTTTTATCAATTTTTAGTTTTTTCTTTTCTTTTATGTAAGTTTCTATAGTTTGTCTTGAAAGTTTTAAAAGAACAATTTTTTGAGAATTATTCATCTATCCTCCAAAGAAAGCTGCAGCAAGGTATCCCACAACATTTGTCTTTGGACCTGCTGTATCACCGCTTGTTGCATATGATAAGATTTCACTTTTAAGATTGTATTTTTTTGAAAATTCTATCCCTACTTCGATTCCTATTTTACCGCAAGCTTCACAGTTCTTCAATTGTTTGTTGTCCAAATTTTTAACGGCATTTATACAATGTTGGTCTATTTTAATCGCCTCTTCGTATGAATAATAGTGGCTTAAGTCAGTGCTTATTACAATAATAGTGTTTTCATCTAAAACAGCTTCTATTCCTTTTATTAGACTTTTTGCGCTTGCTTCACTATAGAGGATTGGTATTATTTCAAATTTTGAAAGTATGTATTGCAAGAAAGGTAATTGGACTTCTATGCTATGTTCTTCAAGGTGTGCTTCGAGTATGAAATGGAAGTCATCAAGGAATAAGAGTTCTTTTGCTTTTTTTGAAACTTTTACAAATCCTAATGGAGTTTTATATGCATCAAAAAGACCCACTGAGGCACCTCTAAAGTATGCAAAGTGAGATGGTGCAATTATTACCACTGTTTGGAAATTTAAATAGTCGATATTCATTAATTGTTTGTAACTATATCCAGCTACAGGACCCGAGTATATGTAACCAGCATGAGGAGAGATGATGGCTTTAAGATTTGGTAGATCTCTAAATGGCGCACTTTCTACAAATTTTCTAACGATGCTTTTTAATTCTTCTTTATTATCAGGGTAAAAACTTCCAGAAGCAGATACTTCTCTAATTTTCATATTCTCCTCCTAATAAATATTATAACATAAAATATTAACTTTAGTATACTTCAAATATGAAGAGCTTATATGTATTTGCAAAATATTACCTAAAATATATAATTTAAAAGAGGTTTTTAAGAAGGGAGGTAGAATTTTATGGACATCAGTGAAAAAGGTGATTTTTCAAGCGATGAACAACCTGAGCACCAAGAAACTGAGAAGAGCAAAGAGTTTGAAGACACATTGAAAGGAAAAGAAGAAAAGAAAGAAGTTGAGCAAAAAGAAGAAAAGGAAGTTGGCGAATCAAACGAAACAAAAGAACAACTCCCATTGCAAACCCCAATTCCCCCTTTTACACAAGAAGAGAAAATAGAGAATAGATATATTCTTTTTATGATTTACAACCAATTTGCTCCTATTGACAGAGACGATGTCTTTGATCTAATAGATCAACTAAACAAAATTCAAACTCCACCTGAAAAGACAAGGATTGATATGGTAATTCTTTCTAATGGTGGCTATCCGCATCCTGCCTACCAAATGATGAACATCATTCGGTCAAGGTGTAAAAAACTGAAAGCGGTGGTGCCTTTATTTGCAAAGAGTGCTGCAACACTTATGACTTTAGCGGCAGACGAGATTATAATGGCA
>JAINCR010000037.1 GCA_036574215.1 Caldisericaceae bacterium | reverse complement strand
TTTCTTCATCTCCTTCTCCCCATTGTGGTCCAACAACATGGATTACGTATCTTGCTTTTAACTTATAGCCTTTTGTAAGAACTGCTTCTCCTACCTTAAGAGGTCCATTTCTTTTAACAATTTCATTGCTCTCTAACTGAATTTCATTTCCTCCTTTTTTAACAATTGCAAGCGCTACGCCACCTCCATGAGACAAATACGAGTTTGCTGCATTAACTATTGCTTCAGTATCTTCCTCGGTAATATCACCTTCTACAACGGAAATTTTTGTGTTGTTAATAGTCCTTACATACTTTTCCATTTTTAACCTTTAAGAAATTTGATAACTTCTTTCATAAAATTTGGTAAATCGGAAGGCATTCTTGAAGTTATGAGATTGTTATCAACTACAACGCTTTCATCAACATATTTAGCCCCTGCATTGATAACATCATCTTTAATTGAATAAAAACAAGTCATTCTTACCCCATTAATTACTTTTGCTGAGATTAGCACCCACCCTGCATGACAAATTGCTGCAACTAACTTGTTAGAATCAAACATTACCTTAACAAATTTAAGAATTTTTTCATTTCTTCTGAGAAGATCTGGTGCATATCCACCTGGAATGATTACCCCATCAAATTCTTCAAAATTGATTGAATCTATTGATTTTTCTGCTTTCATTTCTAATCCAACTTTAGAATGATAAACTTTATCTTGGGGACCAACAAGGACTGATTCAAAGTTTTCTTCTTTAAGCCTAAAATAAGGGTAAATAAGTTCGAATTCGTTAAAATTGTCTTCAATTAAAACTGCAATTTTTTTCATCCTTCACCTCCTTTTAAATTGTATAAAAATTTTAGTTTTTTGAAAGTCCCTGTATAATTATTTTAGTTAAGGGAGGTATGAATGAACTTTTTGGAAGTAGTTTTTTTAGGAGTTGTGCAAGGAGCAACCGAATTCTTACCCATTAGTTCTTCTGGCCATCTGGTGCTTTTGCCGGCACTTTTAAGAATTCCTATACCAAATTTAGCGTTTACAATGGGTCTTCATGTAGGAACACTTTTAGCGGTATTAATTTATTTTTGGAACGATTTAAAAGGCATTTTAAAAGGAATATTTTCATTTTACAAAAAAGATAAATCCGAAGAAGGTAAGTATTATCTTAATCTTTTTATCTTAATTGTTGTTGCAACAATTCCTGCAGGAATTGTAGGTTTTCTTTTTGCAGACAAAGTCGACCTTTTATTTTATTCCCCAAGAACTGTTTCTTACCTTTTTTTTATAACAGCAGCATTTCTGTTTTTAGCAAGTTATTTAGCTAAAAAGGCAAATAAAAGCATACAAAATATGACATTAAAGGATGCTATTATTGTAGGCATTTTTCAGGTTATTGCACTTCTTCCAGGTGTTTCAAGGTCTGGGACAACAATTACTGGTGGTATTGTTTCTTCAGTAAATAAAGAGGAATCTTCAAGGTTTTCTTTTTTACTTTCTATCCCTGTAATTGCAGGAGCTGCTTTACTTGAATTAGTAAAAGCGGATTTTTCAATATTTACGCCAACTGAATTGCTTGTTGGTATCGTTGTTTCTTTTATTTCTGGGCTTATTGCTTTAAAGATTTTCTTTCCTATTATTAAAAAGACAAGTTTTTACACCTTTGCTGTTTATTGTGTGATAATAGGACTAATAGGTATAATATTTACAAAGTGAGGTGGGTTATGTTTGAGAAAATTATTTTTCCGTTTGATTTCTCAAAATTTAGTGAGATGGCAGTTTCGTATGTAGAGAAACTTATGGAATTTGGTGCAAAGGAAGTCGTTCTTGTAAATGTTCTTGAGTATGAGGAACTTACTACGAGACCTTTATCAAAAATTGAGTTGGAAGAGTATAAAAAGGGTAGTTACGATAGGCTTAATGGCATAAAAGAAATACTTGAGAAAAGTGGCTTAAAGGTTTATATCAGAGTAGAATTCGGCATTCCCTCTAAGGTTATTACGGCTGTAGCAGAAGAAGAAAAAGCTAATTTAATAGTAGTTTCTTCAACAGGAGCAGGCTATACGCCAAGCCTTATTGGAAGCACAGTTCAAAATATTATAAGGCTTTCTAAAATTCCTGTGCTTGTTATACCATCATTCTAATTCTATCACTCCTGAAACTTCTAAACAAGCTCCCATAGGAAGAGAATTAGTTGAAACTGCAATACGAGAATGTTTTCCTTTTTCTCCGAATATTGCAACAATTAAATTTGATACTTCGTTCATTACTTTTGGTTGATCTATAAAATCTTCGGTTGAGTTAACGTAACCTTCGATTTTTACAAACCTTTTAATTTTTGAAAACTCACTGATTGCTTCTTTTACATTTGCAAGCAAGGAAAGAACTATTAATTTAGAGGCATTTTTTGCATCATTTAAATTTAATTCTCTACCAAATTTGCCTTGCATTACAACACCGTTTTCAACTGGAATGATCCCAGAGAAGAAGAGTAAATTTTGAGAAGTGATAACACATGGAACATAACTCCCTAAAGCTTTTTGGGACTTTGGTAATTCAAGTCCCATTGATTTAAGATTCTCTTCGATTGCCATTTTTTGCGAACCTCCTTTATTTTAAATTATTCTACGATGTAACCAAGCCTTTTTAATTTATTCTCTAATTTTGGCCAATCTTCCTCAACTTTTACTTGAATATCAAGAAAAACTTCCTTTTTTAGTATTTCCTGTAATTCAAGTCTTGTAGCAGTCCCAATTTTTTTAATCATTGAACCATTTGCACCAATTACAATGGCTTTTTGCGAATTTTTAGCAACATATATAATTGCCTTAATATAGATTAGGCTATCTTTTCTTTCTAGGACTTCTTCAACTACTACAGAAGTTTCGTAAGGGAGCTCTTGTTTTAAGAATAGATAGAGTTTTTCTCTTATTAGTTCAGCTACCTGCAAACTGAAAGGGATATTCGTTACCTCGCCTTCAGGGAAAAGTGGCATTCCTTCTTTTAGATGTTCAACAGTTTTTTTAACAAGATCATCAACATTTTTTCCTGTTAAAGCAGAAATTTTAAACACTTCTTTAAATGGAAAGGCTTTTGTAAATTCATCTTCTGTTTTTGTAATTTCTTCAGTAGTATATAGATCAATTTTATTTATTACCAAAAAAGTTTCAATAGAAGCCTTTTCTAAATATTTAAATAGTGTGCTGTACTCATCTCCTATGTAATCATTTACTTCTACCATAAGGTAAATTAAATCTGCACCCTCAATACTCTTAAGGGCAAGAGTTATCATGTATTTATTTAGTGCATTTCTTGCAATATGAAACCCTGGAGTATCTACAAAAACTATTTGAGCTTCGTTTAAGTTTCTTACTCCTAGTATCCTAAAACGTGTCGTTTGCGGTTTTGGAGTAGTAATAGATATCTTCTTTTGGACTATGTAATTTACAAGTGTAGATTTACCTACATTAGGCCTTCCTAAAATTGTGACAATACCGCTTTTCATCAACTTCTCCTTTTATTTATTGTTCTTTTAAAGTATTATACCATATAATTTTTAAATCCCTAATTCTTTCTGTATTTTTTGATATAATAGGTATGTAAGAAAAATTTTTAAAGGAGGAAAAAGAATGGAAGAAAAAATCCTCATTTTAATAGATAACTCAAAAATTATGGAGAAAGTTGTAGAGTATGTGCATACTCTTTTTGAAGATGCAACGCTTTACCTTCTTAGTGTTATAAATCTTGGTTATTTTGCAAATTATTATTCGAAAACCGTTTTAAATGAAATGAAAAATTTAAGTGAAGAATCTCTAAATAAAATTGAACTTTTCCTTGAAAGTAAAAATGCTAAATTTCAGTCTGAGATTCTTGTAGGTGATCCTGTATCTGTTCTGTTAAGTTATGCTAAGAGAAAATCAGTAGATTTAATTGTTCTTGAGACCCATGCTGGGAAAAGTGTTAATAAAATTAAAATTGGGTCAACTACTTACAATCTTCTTGTTAACTCTCGCATACCTGTTCTGCTTTTAAGCGAAAATCTTGAATTAAAAAAGCCTGAAAAAATTTTACATCCAACTTCTGGAAGTAAATATTCTGAAATTGCAACAGAAGAAACAGGTAAACTTGCTTCTTATTGGAAATCTGAGGTTGAGGTTCTTATTCTTCGCGAGCCAAAAGATCGCATTGCTGAAAAGGCAAAAGACATCTTAAAGACATATAATATTACACCTAAAATAGAATTTTCAGAAGAAAGTGAAATAAATTCTATACTGAAAAGATCAGAGTTTAACGATATAATCATTGGTTCAAGAGGCAGCCCAAGACCAACTTATAAGATGAGAACAATATTCAAAACATTTTCATTAGACCCGACACTTAAAATTCTTATCGCCTTTTTACCAAAGCCATTATTACTTATTTGCGACTAGTATATGGAGGCAAATATGTCAAACTATGCAATAATTGCAAGTATTATTTTTGTTTTGGTTTATGCTGTTATAATTGGAGAACTATTGCCACGCACGATAATTACTTTAAGTGGGGCAGTTCTACTTTTTATCTTAGGAATTGTTAAAGAAACTCAAGTTGTGTCGTTGGTTAACTGGGATGCAATGGGTTTAATTCTCGGCATGTTTATAATTGTGCATGTTCTTGTTAAGGGTGGGTTTTTTGACTTCGTAAGCACTTACATAGTTAAGATGACAAGAGGGAATCCATTTTTAATATTCTTTTCTCTTTCATTTTTTACAGGCATTTTAGCTGCTTTTATGGATAGCATTTCAGTTATGCTTTTTATGGCGACTTTGTCAATCAGTATTTCTGAAAAACTTGATACGGATCCAGTCCCTTTTGTGCTTTCACAAATAACGGCATCAAATCTTGGTGGTTCCTCAACCTTGATGGGCGATCCGCCAAATATAATTATTGGGACAGGTCTTGGTATTTCTCTTGCACAATTTTTAGCAAATCTAACTCCACTTGTATTTCTATTACTTATTCTCAATGGTTTTCTATTTACTTTTGTAAACATGAGCAGATTAAAAAAAGCAAAAGTTCTTGATGCCGAGTATATCAATAACTTAGAACCATCTAAACAGATAAAAGATTATTACATGTTCTTAACTGGAATAATTGTTTTTGCTCTTGTAGTGGTTCTTCTTTTTACACATAACAAATTTGGCATTCCAGTTGGAAATGTAGGTATTATAGGTGCAGCTCTATTACTTTTTTTAAATGGGCATAGAGTGGAAGATATTTGGGAAAACATAGATTGGGAAGTTCTTATTTTCTTTATCACTTTATTTGTTATTGTAGGGTCCCTTGAAGTGACGGGTGTAATTCACATACTTGCAGGCGCAGTTATTAAATTTACCAAAGGAAGTATTATTTTAACAAAGGTTGTTTTGCTTTTTTCCTCCTCATTTTTATCCGCTTTTATAGACAACGTGCCTTTTGCTGCTTCAATGGTTCCTTTAATTAAATCACTTGCGAGTAAAGTATCTTTGAGTGTTGTGAGTATGGCATTAATCACAGCGTTTGGAACCGATGTGGGAGGTAGTATGACCCCGATTGGTGCTTCCGCAAACGTTGTTGGACTTTCTATCCTTAAAAGTGCTGGCATTGAAGTTACATGGAAGGACTACATTACTAAGGTTGCTCCAATAACGATAGTTGAATTAATCTTAGCAGGTATTTTCTTTTTGGTCTTCTATCATTAATTTAAAAATTGAAATACTTTTGAGCTATTTCAACACAGAAATTGCATTTTATACACTTAAATTTGTCTATTGAATACCCTGATTTGTCTTTATAAATTGCTCCTGTTGGACAAAGAGTCTCAATTGATGAGATTGTATCATCGTTTTTAACAATTTTGGGGACTCTGTTTTTCTTAAATGCATTTGAAAATTTTAATCTGTTTACAAGTTCTTTTCTTATCTTTTCAAAATCAACTCCATCAATAACAATATCTTTTAGAAGCCCGTCCCCGAGATCGTATAATGAACCAAGTTTATTTGTAGTAATTTCTGAAGAACGGAATCCAATAATAACAGAAATAACTGCATCTAAAGAAAGTAAATCAGAAGAGGCCATTAATACATTAAATTTGTCAAGCTCACTTCCTGTAAGTTCGCCTTGAATACCATCTACAATACCAAATAACACCTTACTTTTAAATGCGCTAAAAATATCTAATAGTGAATCTTCAAACTGTCCAGAAAGAGCCTTAATAAAAACATTGCTTCTAAGGTTTGTTGGTATAAAGTAGAGAAGGGCGTTAACAAAACCACCGATTTTTGAAATAGGAGAATCCTTTAATTTAATAACTGGGATTACGTAATCTGACTCTGCAATATTGTAAGGCAAAAGAACTTTTTTAAAAGTTCGAGGTTTACCTAGATTAACTCTGCTTAAAACTTTTTCTTCCTTTGCCTTTTCAGGGTAAAGTAGAGGGTATCCTCTTATGTGATCGTTCTGTTTAGTTATATTTCCAATTTCAAACTCAATATAAGGCTCATCTCTAAAATTATGGAGTTCTATTCCATGATCCAAAAGTTTCTTATAAATTTCTTGAAAAGCATCGCTATTAAAATTTGATGCTCCAAAAATGACTTTATTTACTCCGTTATCTTTAAGAATGTTATTTAGAGCTAATAAGACTGATGCATCCGGTGGAGGGAAATCAAAGACTACACTGACTGTATTAATTTTTAACGTTTTTAAGTCGGTAAAGTTCAACAATTCTAATAAACCGTTCTCAATAATCTCTTTTTTATAACTATTTACTTCTACTACTTTAACTAAACTCATATACACTTCCTTTCTTTGGACATTCTTTATTCAAAACACAAGCACTACAATTTGATACTTTTTTACAATACCTCTTTGATAGCTCTACAATTAAAGCATGCATCTCTTTGTTATTTTCCAAAGTGCTTTCCAAAGAATTTTCTTTTAAAGCGTTTTCAAATATTTCCCTTATTTTATCGTATGCTAAATTAGTATTTTCAATTATACCAAATCTATACGAAAATCTTTTTGTATAGGCATCTACAACGAATATAGGTTTATCGAGTGCATAGAGAAGAATAGAATCTGCAGTTTCTCTTCCGATACCATTAACTTTTAGAAGTTCGTTTCTTAAATCTATAAGATCTCTTTTTTTCATTTTTTCTAAATCCAAGTCGTAAAATTCATTGAAGTAGTTAAGAAAAGCCTTTAATCTTAGTGCTTTTACATTATAAAAACCGACTTCTTTTATAAAGGTCTTTAAATTTTCTGCATCAACTTTAAAAAGTTTATTTGCCTCAAGTAAATTCTCTTTTTTCAGTTTTTCAATTGCCTTTTCAACGTTTTTCCAAGAAGTTTGCTGAGTAAGTATTGCCCCAACAATTACCTCAAAAGGAGTATCAGCTGGCCACCAATTTTGTTTACCGAAGCTTTTAGAGAGTTTTTTAAATGCTCTCAGTATTAATCTGTTCTTCTCTTTTAACTCTTGAGAGGTAGTTTTTGAGTTCATCCCCTTGGAGAGTTTCTTTTATCTTTAAAGCAGAAACTATTTCTTCAACAAGATTTCTATTGATTTCAATAAACTTTTTTGCTTTATCATATGCGTATTCAACAAAATGTTTTACTTCAGCATCTATTAGGTCTGCCGTTTTTTCACTGTAGTTTCTTTCTTCCCCAAGTTCTTTCCCAAGGAAAATCAATTCCTGCTGCTTTCCAAAGGTTATAGGACCAAGCTTCTCTGACATTCCAAATGCTCTAACCATTTTTCTTGCAATATCTGTTGCTCTCTCAAGGTCGTTTGCAGCCCCAGTTGAAACTTCTCCAATGAAAATTTCCTCCGCTGCTCTACCACCTAATAGTGCAGCTATTTTATTTATTAGTTCACTCTTTTTCTGTAAATATTTATCTTTTTCTGGTAATTGAACATTGTACCCTAAAGCAAGCCCTCTTGAAACTACAGAAATCCTGTGAACTACGTCTCCTGAGGGTAGTGCAGTAGTGACAATCGCGTGCCCAGTTTCATGATAGCAAACAATTTCTTTTTCTTCATCTGATAATACCAAGGATTTCTTTTCTGGACCAGCGATAATTTTATCAATTGCCTCTTCGATTTCCTTTTGTGTAATTTTTTCAGAACCTTTTCTTACGGCTAAAAGTGCAGCTTCATTCAAAAGGTTTTCAAGATCTGCACCGGTAAAACCTGCTGATTGCTGAGCAATTGCAGTTAAATTAACATCATTTGAAAGAGGTTTTCCTTTTGCATGTAGTTTAAGGATTTCTTCTCTTTCCTTTGTATCAGGTAAACCAACAACGATTCTTCTATCGAATCTTCCTGGCCTTAAGAGTGCAGGGTCAAGAATATCAGGTCTGTTCGTAGCTGCTACAATTATAATTCCTGTATGAGGATCAAAACCATCCATCTCAACAAGAAGTTGGTTTAATGTTTGCTCTCTTTCATCATGTCCGCCACCGATACCCGCACCTCTGTATCTTCCAACCGCATCAATTTCATCAATAAAAACTATACATGGAGCAAATTTTCTTGCTTGATCAAATAGATCTCTTACTCTGGAAGCTCCAACACCAACAAACATTTCAACAAATTCAGAACCTGAAACAGAAAAGAATGGAACTCCTGCTTCACCAGCAATCGCCTTAGCAATAAGTGTTTTTCCACAACCTGGAGGACCAACAAGCAAAACCCCTTTGGGAATTTTTGCTCCAAATTTCGAAAACTTGAGTGGGTTTTTTAAAAATTCAATAATTTCTTTAACCTCTTCTTTAACCTCATCTGCACCTGCTACATCTTTAAATGTAATTTGAGGTCTATTCTCAAGGAATAACTTTGCTTTACTTTTGCCAAAACTGAATGCTTGATTTGATCCTGATGCACCACCCAACATCCTTTGCATCAAAAACCACCAGATAAAAATCATAATGATCCATGGGACAATGTTTAAAACCAAATTCCAAAAAGTGGAACTACTCTGTTCTACTTTAAAATTAATTCCATTTTTTCGAAGCTCAACTTCAAGTGTTGTAGGGAATGGTAGTGGTTGTGCCTGCACCATTTGTCCATCTGATAAGACTCCAGTCACTAAAGTTACATAATTATCTTGGACTTTGATAACAACATTATTTATTTGTTTTTCCTCTACATAATTAATAAACTGCGAATATGGAATTGTCTGAACCTGATTTGCACTGTTGCTAAAAAGGAACTTAGAACTTAAAAAAAGAACTCCTATTAAAATAATCCAACCTATCAGTTCTCTTACTATAAAGTTTTTAGAATTTTTATTCGGTGTCATTAATCGTTTAAACCTCCCTTGTAAACTTTTTCTTTTAAGATACCTATGTATGGTAAATTTCTATATTTTTCTTCGTAATCAAGGCCATAACCAACTACGAAGCTATTTGGAATTCTAAAGCCATAATAATCTACTTTTACATTGATAATTCTTCTTTCTATTTTGTCAAGCAGTGTGCAAATTTTAATACTCTTTGGTTTTCTTGTTTTTAGTAGCCGAATCACAGAGTCCATGGTAAGACCTGTATCAACAATATCTTCTATAATAAGCACATGGCGACCTTCAATTGGAGTATCTAAATCTTTAAGAATTTTAACCTGTCCACTTGATTCTGTCTTTCCTCCATAGCTTGAGATAGCCATAAAGTCAACGGATAAGGGAATGTTAATTTCTCTAACTAAATCTGCTAAGAAAACAAAGGCCCCTCTCAGTATACATACAAGGAGAGGAAATTTATCCTTGTATTCTTCTGAAATCTGTTTTCCAAGCACTTCTACTCTTTTTTTGATTTGTTCTTGGGTTATTAAAATTTCTTCAATATCCTCGTGCATAGAAACATTATAGCAGAAATTTTAACTTGATGCTATAGCTTTAAGAGCAAGGACTTTTCTTGTGCTTTCACTTACCTTTGCGTGTTTACTTCTTACTATCCCCACAACCCAAAGAATACTTCCTTTACTATCAATTAAAAGTGGGGTTTTGTGTCTTAAATTTGATTTTATTTTTTTATCAACAAAAATATCTTGGAGTTTCTTTGTTCCAAAATCCATTTCAACAAAGTCTCCTTCTTGTCTAAATCTAAGAAAAAGCGGAAAATTTAAAAGATCGAAGTCAAAGTATACTACATCTTTTTTTGAGTAGTCTATTTCAGTTTTTTCTACAAAGAGTGCCTCTATTTTAAGATTTGTCTCCTCAATAAAAATTGTAGAGGGAATTTCAAGAGTGTAAATTTTATCTATTGTAAAAGGAGTTTTTTGTGTTAAGAAGAATGTTTTACCGTTTTTTATGAGGAAAAGGTTATTTGCAATATTTATCTTACGCAACTTTTCATTTGAAAGAAAATCAATAAGGCTTTCTATTTTTTCAAAACTCCCGAATGGATCTAACAATTTAAATAGTATCCTTCTTTTATTAGCAAGGGGAAGGAGATTAAACAAATTTAAAGAATACTCATCTTTATTAACTTTTATTGCATTCAGATCTATTTGAGCAATATTTTCAAGAAAATCATTTTCTTCAAGAAGAATCTCAGCAGTATTTAGTATATGGTTTTCAAAATTTGGATAAAGCGAAGAAATTAATGGACTAAGTGTGAATCTAATGCTATTCCTTTCATATGAAAGATCAAAATTTGTTAAATCAACACAATAAGGTAAATTATATTTCTTTGCAAATGCTTCAATTTCACTTCTTTTAACTTCAACAAGAGGGTGTATTATTCCATTCTCGTTTCTTAGAAGACTTGTGAGTCCCTTTGTGCCGCTCCCCTTAAATAAGTGCATAAGGAATGTTTCTACAAAATCATTTAAATTATGCGCAAGCGCAATTTTATTGTAATTGTATTTTTCTTTTATTTCTTTTAGAAACTGAAATCTCAAATCTCTTGCAGCCTCTTCAAGTGTTTTTTTATAGGCTTCCCTGTATTGCATTACGTTTCCTTCACCTTTATAGCAAGGTATTTTAAGGGTTTTTGCATACGAACAAACCATTTCTACTTCTAAATTACTTTCATCTCTAATGTGGTGGTTGAATGTCCCTATGCCAATTTGGATATCAAAATCGTCTTTTAGCGAGTAAAGTATTGTAGTAAGAACCATAGAATCGATTCCACCTGAGACTGCAATAAGAACTCTATCTCTTTTTTCAATAAGTTTAAAGTTTAGAATAGTTTTTTTAACCTTCTCAAATAATTCTTCCATTTCTCTAAAAGCATTATACACATTTTAGATTCTTTATGAAAAGTTCGTTTTGCAACTTTGGTAAGTTTTTAAAACAAATTTATAAAAAAGATTTTGATTACTTGACATAAAGATAAAAATGTATATTATATATTTGGTAATGTTCAAACTCGTTTTAAATTCTTGTTTTATCGTTTAATATAAGAGAGGTGAATTATGTATTCGAATTTGACCCTTAAAGATTTTTTAGCTAAATTATCTTCTTCGGATCCAACTCCAGGTGGTGGAGCTGCATCTTCTATTACTTCTGCTATGGGATTTGCACTTTTGAAAATGGTCCTTTCGGTAAGCTACAAGAAAAATTCCGATGGGAAAATAAATAAACTTATAAATATTGTTGATGAATACATTAACTTTTCTCTTGAAAATGCAACCTTAGATGCAGAATCTTTTGATAGAGTTATGGCTGCGTATAAGTTACCAAAACAAACAGATGAAGAAAAACAACTAAGGAGAAACGCAATTGAAGAAGCCTTAAAAGAGGCTACAACTGTTCCTTTTAGTCTTATAGAAAAATTGTATGAATCCTCTAACTTAATTGCCGAAACAAGTAATGTTTGCATAGATTCGATTGCATCCGATTTTTTTACAGCCATAAGTCTTTTCGATACCGCAATGAGTGGAGCACGTTCTGTTGTTCTAATTAACCTGAAATTAATCAAAGATAGAGATTTTGTAAAATCTACTTTCTCAAAATTAGAATCAACCAAAAAAGAGTTTGATAACTTAATAAACGATTTAAAGAATAAATTCGATGCTAAATTAAAACTTTCGGAGGAATAAAAAAATGGAAGAAATTTATAGGTTGACTGTTGAAGACTTAAAAGCAATGACTGCAAGGGAACTATATAAAGTTGCCCAGATTGTGAAACTTAAAAATTACTCTCACTATAAAAAAGACGAACTTGTGCAAGCAATTTTTGAATTAATTTCTAAAAAGGGAAGCGATTACAACGAATCTACAGTAAAAGAGAAAGAAGACCGTGTTGTAGAAAAAGAGACATTGGAAAAATCGATTTATGATACAAGCACTTCAGAACAACCAAAGAAAGAAACTGGTAATCAACTCTACTTTAAAGGACTTTTTGAAGCACATCCTGATGGCTACGGTTTCTTAAGAGCTAACTATTTTCCAGCATTTACTGATATTTACGTTGCACCGCCTCTAATAAGAAAATTTGGTTTAAGGACTGGAGATGTTGTCTCTGGACCAGTTCAAAAACCACAAAAAGAAGGAGAAAGATATCCGGCACTTGTTAATATTGATACGATTAACGGCATAAAAGTTAGTGGGTTTTTCAAAAGGCCTCTTTTTGAAAATTTAACCCCTTACTATCCAACAGAGAGAATTGTCCTTGAGACACCTAACGGAAACCTTGCCTTACGTGTAGTTGATTTGATTGCTCCTTTGGGAAAAGGACAGAGAGGTTTAATTGTTTCAGCACCAAAAGCTGGCAAGACTACACTAATGAAGGAAATCGCAAAAAGTGTTGTGAAAAACCATCCTGAAATTTATTTGATGATTCTTCTCATAGATGAGCGACCAGAGGAAGTAACAGATATGAAAAATAGCGTCGTAGCCGAAGTTGTAAGCTCTACTTTTGATCAACCACCAGAAAACCATATTAGAGTTGTTGAATTGGCTCTTGAGAAGGCTAAAAGACTCGTTGAAGTTGGTAAGGATGTAATGATTCTACTTGATGGTATTACAAGATTAACGAGAGCATACAACCTGTTGAGCACTTCAAGTGGTAAGACTCTTTCAGGAGGATTAGACCCACAGGCGATAAGAGGACCAAAGAAATTCCTTGGAGCAGCAAGAAACATATTGAACGGAGGAAGCCTTACAATTCTTGCAACTGCTTTGATTGATACAGGATCAAAACTTGACCAAGTTATATATGAAGAGTTCAAAGGCACAGGAAATATGGAAATTGTCCTTGATAGAGAACTTGCAGAAGAAAGAATTTTCCCTGCAATCGATATTAAAAAATCAGGAACACGTAGAGAAGAGTTGTTGTATAAAGGTGATGAATATCAAAAAATTCTTACCCTCAGAAGATTTATTAGTTCTCTTGAGCCAGCTGAAGCATTGGAAAGACTCTTTGAAATGTTAAAACAAACAAAATCAAATGAAGAACTTTTAAGGAGTATAGTGGTCGATGAAAAATAAAATTGGCAAAATAGAAGTAATCACCGGGTGCATGTTTTCGGGCAAAAGCGAGGAACTTATTAGAAGGCTTAAAAGAGCAAAAATTGCAAAGCAAAAAGTAAAAGTGTTTAAACCCTCTATTGATACAAGGTATTCTATTGTAGAAGTTGTTTCACATGCTGGAGACAAAATCGAAGCAATTCCTATTTCAAGATCTAAAGAAATATTAGATCAAATTGATAAAGATACCGATGTTGTTGGCATTGATGAAGCACAGTTTTTTGATAATGAGATTATAGATGTGTTAAGAAAACTTGCAAAGGAAGGTATAAGGGTTGTAGTTGCAGGGCTTGATATGGATTTTAGAGGAGAGCCTTTTGGTCAAATGCCGTTTATGATGGCAATTGCAGATGAAGTGATTAAACTTCATGCCATTTGCACTGTGTGTGGAGAAGATGCAACAATGACGCAAAGGCTAATTAATGGTGAACCTGCTTCATATAATGACCCTGTAGTTATGATTGGTGCTAGTGAAACTTATGAAGCAAGATGCAAACTCCATCACTATGTAAAGGGTGGTAAGAATGATAGATAAGTTAGAAAAGACAATTGAAAGATACGATGAACTTTCAAAACTACTCTCCGACTCTTCGGTAATAGCAAACCAAGATCTTTTTAAAAAATATTCAATTGAATATAAAGAACTTGAACCAATCGTTAATACATATCTTGAGTATAAAAAAGTTGAAAAAGAACTTGAAGACTTACAAGAACTTTTAAATGCTGAAGATGAAAGCCTTAGAGAACTTACCGAAGAGGAAATTGAAAAGTTGCAATATGAAAAGAAAGAAATTTTAAACAAAATTAAACTACTCTTAATTCCAAAAGACCCTTATGAAGGTAAAAATATAATTATGGAAATACGAGCCGGTGTTGGAGGCGAAGAAGCTGCGCTCTTTGCTAAAGACCTTTTCAAGATGTATCTTGGTTATGCTGATATAATGGGTTTTAAAACCGAAATATTAGATTCTCATGAGACAGATCTTGGTGGACTTAAAGAGGTGATATTTTCAATTTCAGGAAAAGAAGTCTACAAATACCTAAAATACGAGAGTGGTGTGCACAGGGTGCAGCGAGTTCCCGAAACAGAAGCATCAGGAAGAATACATACTTCTACTGCTACAGTTTCCGTTCTACCTGAAGGAGACGAAGTTGAAGTTGAGATCAATCCAGATGATTTAAGAATTGATATTTACCATGCAAGCGGTCACGGTGGCCAGAATGTGCAGAAGGTAGCAACAGCAATTAGAATTTTGCATAAACCCACAGGGATTATTGTAACTTGTCAAGATGAAAGGTCTCAACTGCAGAATAAACTCAAGGCAATGAGGATATTAAGAGCAAGGTTACTTGATCTATACGAGCAAAAGAAGGAAGAAGAAATCACAAGTGCAAGAAGAGCCCAAATTGGCCGTGGAAATAGAAACGAGAGGATTAGAACCTATAACTTTCCGCAAGGAAGAGTTACTGACCACAGAATAAACTTGTCACTTTACAATCTTGAGGAGATTATGGAAGGGAATCTAAATGAGCTAATCAACGCTCTTATGGAGAACGAAAAGAACCAATTGTTAGAGGAGTATTTTGGTAAAGAGTAATGAAAGTTTCGGAGGCACTTCTTTATTGTTCAAATAGTCTTAAAGAAGTTTCTGATTCGTATGCTCTTGAATCACTTTTAATTATGAGTTATGTTTTAAATACTTCAAAGGAAGATGTGTATAGAAAAGAGGAAGAGGTTCTGGATAAAACCCAAATAAGTTTTTTAAGCGAAATTATCCAAAAAAGGAAACAAAGATACCCCCTTCCCTATATCTTAAAGAACAGAGAGTTTATGGGTCTTAATTTTTACATAGACGAAGGAGTGCTTATCCCAAGACAAGAAACAGAAACCCTTGTTGAAATTGCCTTAGAGCAAGCAAAAGATAATAGTGTTTTTCTTGATATAGGGAGTGGTTCAGGAGTTATTGCAATTTCTATTCTCTATTTTAAAGAGTCTATTTCTTCCGTAGCTGTCGATGTTTTGGATAAAGCAATCGAAATAACAAGGATGAACGCAATAAAGCATGGCGTTATTAACAGACTTAATATTTTCAAGGCTGACTTTAAAGAATTAAAATTCAATGATCATTTTGATTTCATTCTTTCAAATCCACCTTATGTTAAAACTGGAAATCTTAAAAACCTGCCGTATGAACCACACATAGCACTAGATGGCGGTGAAAACGGATTTAAATTCTACCCTAAACTCATTGAAAAATCATATGTAATGCTTAAAAAAGGCGGTTTTGTAATTTTTGAAATTGACCCTGAAATATTAGATGCAGTGCTTAAGGAAATGGAGAAGTTTTTTACCAATATCGAAGTTTTTAAAGATTTAGGTGGATTTGAGAGGTTTGTTTTTGGAGTAAAATATGAAGGAAGATTTTAAAAAGGCAAAAGAATTTCTGCTTAAAGATGGAATAATAGCATTTAAAACTGATACAGTCATGGGAGTTGGAGTAAATGGACTTAGTAAAAAGGCTGTTAAAAGTTTATTTGATCTAAAAAAACGTCTTTACGATAAACCAATTTACTTACTTGCGTATTCTTTTGAACAGATCTACGAGTATGCTTGCTTAATCCCTCAATATGCCTTAAAGCTAATGAAAAAGTTTTTCCCTGGTTCACTTACACTTATATTTAATTCACAAAAGAAATTATACACAACGCCGCTTGAGTTAGGTGAAACCATTGGAGTAAGGATTCCTAATTATCCAGATTTAATTGAATTTCTTGCGTATATAGAAATTCCTTTATTGAATACGAGTGCAAATTTCTCTAACGAACTTCCACTAAAAACGAAAGAAGATGTTTTGAAAAGTTTTGATAAAAAAGTTTTTTTCGTTGAATTTGAACACGAAATTGAGATGCTAGATATTTCTTCCACAATAGTTGATGCAACATCTCATAAACCTGCTATAATTAGAGAAGGAGCGGTTAAAATATGAAAATTTATATTTACGGACATCCTGTATTAAGGAAAAAAGCAAACAAAGTAACAAACGTTGATAAAAAATTACTGAGTATTGTAGATGATATGTTTAAAACAATGAGAAATAATACACCTAAGGGCATTGGTCTTGCTGCAACTCAGGTTGGGATTCTACAATCATTTTTTATTTACGAGATTGATGATGATAGTGGTGTAGTTATTAATCCTGAAATATTAGAGAAAAAAGGCGAAAAAGAAAAAGAAGAAGAAGGATGTTTGTCTGTTCCGCATGTGTATGGTGTTGTTGAAAGGCCATCTAAGATTTTTGTTAGGTATTTTGACCTCAATGGGAAAAAACGTGAAGAAGAAATAACAGGTTTAAAAGCTCGGGTTTTTCAGCATGAAATAGACCATTTAAAAGGTGTTATTTTTACTGATTATATTGACGACATCGAAGTACTTGAAGTCGAAGAAGGGTATGAATTGCCAGAAGAACTTTTAAGAAAATACCAGAATTTATGAGATATGCTTTTTTTAGTGGAAGTGAAATTTCAATACCGTTTTTAGAAGCAATATTAAATGAAGTAGTTTTAATTGTAACCCTTCCACCGAGGGTAAAAGGTCGTGGAAGTAAAAAAACTGATAATCCCTTAAAAACATTCGCTAACAGTAAACAAATTGATGTAATTGAAGTCGAAAAATTCTCTAATGAAATTAACCAAAAAATCCTCTCTTACAATCTTGATGCAATTGTTGTCTTTGCTTTTGGAAAAATTATCCCAGATGAAATTATAAACAACGTTCATTGTCCTTTAAATATCCATCCGTCAGATCTTCCTCTCTATAGAGGAGCAAGTCCTATCGAGAGGCAACTTTTAGATGGAGTTGAGGAATCTGCTGTAACAATCATTAAGATAAGCAACCAATTAGATGCAGGTAGCATAATCTTTAAGGAAAAATTTAAAGTAACTCTATTCGATGATTATTTTTCGTTTTTAAGAAAGGTCTACGATATTGGGATTACACTTTTAAAAGACGCTCTTAAATGTTGTTCGGAAAGTAGGTGTATCCCCATCCCTCAATCAGGTCAAGCAACCAAAGCAAACAAAATTAAAAAAGAAGAGGAGATAATTGATTTTAATTTAGTTGCTCTGTCTGTTCATAACAAGGTAAGGGCGTTTACAAGAATCGGAGCCTATGCAAAATTTAGAAATAAAATATTAAAAATTTTCAAAACAGAGCCAATTTTAAATTTCGAACATTTTGAAACCCCAGGGAAAATCGTTAAAATAGAAAAAGATTTTTTTGTCGTTAGCTGTGGGGTTGGTGCTGTAAAGGTTTTGGAAGTACAACTTGAAGGTAAAAAAAGAGTCCCTTCAAAAGATTTTATTAATGGTTATAAATTAAAAGAAGGAGAAATTCTAAATGAAAATTGCAGTCCTTGTTAAGATAGTTCCGAAACGTATTGAATTTGACATAGCACAGAAACGTATTATAAGGTCTAAGGAAACAATAATAAATCCTAATGATCTTTTGTCGATTGGAGCTGCAATATTCTTAAAAGAAAAAAATAACGCTACCGTAACCACAATTTCTATGGGACCGGAAAGCGTTGCACAAACATATAAGAAGGTTTTTGATTTTGGGGTAGATAGAGCAATACTTCTTTCAGATAAACTCTTTGCAAATTCCGATGTTTATGCCACTTCAGTTGTTCTTTCGAAAGGTATTCAAAAATTTGTTAATGATTTTGACCTTGTTTTTGCATCCGATTATTCTGTTGATGGCAATACTGCCCTTTTAGGCGGAAGTATTGCAAAGTTTCTTAATATTCCATACTTTTCGCATGTATTTGATTTTAATTACATTGAAGATGGTTCCATCTCAATATTTAGAGAAAATAACGGTTTTATAGATGAATTTATTGGGATGGGTAGATTATTTCTATCATTCTCACCCAAATACGATAAAATTGCCTTGTCAAATCTCTATTATATCTTTAATGGGAAAAAAGATGTTGAAATTTATTCAAACGGGGACTTAGGAATAGATGAGCAACTCTTGGGTTTAAATGGTTCTAAAACTTTAGTTGAGGAAGTATTTAGTTATGAAGTAAAAAGTGGTGCAAAAAACCTTATAAAAGAGAACGGCCATCTTACAATAATCAATTTCTTAACCAAGGAGGAACTAATTTGAAAGCACTTGTTGTAATTGATGAGAAGGAGGTCGATTTAAGTTTAATAAAGAACTATTTTAATGGAGTTTTAGTTGCATCCTTTAAAAAAGACTCAAATGCGCATTATGTCCCTCAAAAAGATATTTATACCGCATTTGAAGGATTTCTATTTCTTAGTAAGATTCCAAATATTTTATCATTCGATGCTCTAATTTTTACTAATGAAGTGCTTCCAAGAGAAGTTGCTACATTCTTTGCAAATCATTTTGCTCTTTCAATAGTTTCACATACTAAGGGTTTTGAAATCGGCCAAAACATTAAAGGGATTGTCTATAGTTGGGGGGACATGGGGCTTAAAATTCTTACAAAGACAAAGCCATCTGTATTTGTTTTTGACTTCCGCAGTAGTTCAAAAAACAAATTTGATTATAGCGCAAAAGAAGTTGTTAATTTTGAAGAATTAGATAATCAAAATCCTTCAATGGTTACTACATTAGTGAATAGAAGTAGAAAAAATTTTTCTGATCATATAGATGCAAAAATTGTAGTAGGTATTGGTTTAGGGGTTCGTAAAGAAGTATTACCTTTTGTTAAAGAGTTTGCAACATTTTTAGGAGCTCCACTTAGTGGCACAAGACCGGTTGCCGATTTAGGTTATATAGGTAGAGACAAGTTTATAGGGGATACAGGTATAAAGATAAAAACAAATGTTTATATTGCTTTTGGTATATCTGGTGCAATTCAACACTTAGAAGGTATTAACGCCAAAAATATTATTGCGATTAATTCTGACAGTTCTGCCCCTATATTCAATTATGCAACTCTTTGTATAAATGAACGTGTTGAAGATGTTATAGGACAACTACTCCAATGGGCGAGAAGTTTTTAAGAGTTATATCTTTAACTTACATTGAAGAAAACATATTAAACTATTTTGAAATCCCTATTGAAAAAACTACACTTCCAGTTTTTGAATCTTTAGGGTATTTCACTTCAGAGGATATTTATGCTAAAATTCCCCTTCCTCCATTTAAAAAATCACTTGTTGACGGGTATGCCGTGAGACATAACGAGGTAAAAGGAGCAAGTGCTGAAAACCCTGTGATGCTTAAACTTTTGGGCAAAATTGAAATAGGTTCAAACCCAATTGATTTGACTTATCCGAATTCTGCTGTGTATGTTCCAACTGGTGGCGCTGTTCCTTTAAATGCGGATGCAGTTGTTATGATTGAGAATACTGAATTAGTAAATGATACGCTCTTTGTTTATAAAACAGTAACCGAAGGAGAAAATATTTTTAACGAAGGTGAGGAAATAAAATCCAATACTTTAATTTTAAAAAAGGGTGAAAGAATTACACCCAAAGTTTCTGGCATTCTTAATACAACTGGCAATAGAATGATCCCTGTTTACAAAAAAGTAAAAGTTGGTTTTTTTTCAACTGGAAGTGAACTAACTGAAGTATATCCATTACCAATTGGCAAGATATACGATTTTAATAACATAACCCTTCATTCACTTCTTATAAAAGATGGTTTTAATCCGACTAATTACGGAATAATTGAAGATTCTGAAGCAAAGATTAAAAAAGTTTTAAAAACTGCTTTGGACCAAAATGATATCGTTTTAATGACTGGTGGAACAAGTAAAGGTGAGTTAGATTTTACAGTTAAAACAATTAATGAGTTAGGTAACCCAGGAGTGTTAATCCACGGGATCAACGTTTCGCCTGGTAAACCTACCATTTTTGCAAGCATTTCAAATAAATTAGTTATTGGATTATCAGGCAATCCTCTTGCAACATTTCTTATTTACTCTTTAGTGGTAAAGGAACTTATCTACAAAAAACTTGGTTTTAACTACGAAAAAAGAAAAATCTACGGCATACTTTCAGAAGATGTTAACTCAAGAAAAGGAAGAGATGAGTTTATCTTAGGAAAATTAGTCAGTAAAGATAATAAAAATTTTATAGAGCCAATACTTGCTGACTCTTCATTTTCCTTTGCAATAAAGGAAGCCCAGGGATATTTTATAATCCCTTCCCAATTTGAGGGAATTACTGCAAATTCAATCGTTGAATTTTATTTCTTTGATTAATAACTCTAAAGTATCAGGGCAATCTATTAGATTTAGTAAGTAGTTAAGAAGACTAAACTCTATCCAGCAACATCATATCTCATTTTTATATACTTAAACAATATTTTTAGTCATAACGATGTCATATTTGATACTATGGGTAAGGCAAATCAACTAAGTGTCCTCGCAAAAATTTTCCTTACATTCAATTGCTTGATGCTTTAAGAAATGGCGAGCCTTTTTTTGATATTGGAGAAGGTTATAAATACATAAATGAAGTAAAAACATTAAAACAACTTGGAATTATTAAAGGCGATGGCAAGGGTAATTTAAGACCATTTGAATGCATTAAAAGTTAAGAAGTAATACTGATAGCGTATAGGATAATAAAATTGTTGGAGAATTAAAAAAAGGTTTTTTCATTCTAAGAGAGGTTTTTATTCTAAAAAGGTTTTTATTTTAAAAAAGTTTCATTCGTCTCTATTTCCTCGAAATTTAAAAAAGCTTTTTATTGCAAAATTATGAAAGTGGGCTTTTTCAAATGAGGTTTTTATTCGTAAAGTTACGTTGCAAAATAAAAATTTAGGACCTTTTCAAAGCAGTTTTCATTAACTAAGATATATTCAAAAATTAAGAAGATATGTTTAATTAAATCCTTTTCTTTATTAAGTTGTGTTACAAGATTTCAAACAAAAAATCAGGGCTTTTTAACTAAGACTTTTAATTAAATACGGTATATTGCAAAATTGAGTATAATATACTTGCACATCTCCTTTCTTTTCTCTCTCATTTACTTTCTTTTTACTCTCGCCTCCTACCAAATGGTAGGAGGTTTTGTTTTTAGCCATGTAAGTAAGGTAAAAGAAAAATGATCTTGCAATTGTTTAGTTCAAAGAAGCGTAAACCTGCATATCAATTTTATTATTCTAAATTTGTAGTCTAATCTCTCTCTTACATAATCTTTTACTTGAATCATGATAAAACCACCTAAATCTTATGATACATTGCTATAGAAAGATTGCTAAAAGCAATTTTAATAAAAACTCAACACTACCCAAAAATTTTTCATCTTTAGACAGAATTTTTCTTGTAGGACTGTTTAACTAATGAGAGAATGTAATCCATCTCCTCATCGCTACTGATTTTTAATTGATAATCTCCATTTCCCCAATGGCCAACCTCAGAAATGTCCCTTGCTAAACCCTTTGGGTCATATAACTCACCTTTTTTAAGATTCAAATAAACTTTTAATTCTTTCTTGTGGATCTCTACATCCGTAAAATTTGATTTACTAACAAATGCTATGTATTTCTTTTTCGGCTTGATTTTGATATCGCTGCCAATTGATAGCACAGATGCCTTAAACTTTTCGTAAAGCTCTTTTATCTCATCTGGAACGTATAACAAATGGTCATCTTCAGTATAAACTTTAATCTCTTTACTAACGTTAGCAAAAGTTTTGCTTTTATTGGTAAGTGTTTTTATTGATTCACTTGCTCCAAACGATTGTATTTGCTCAATACTTATTGTTTCATTTGCATACTTCTTTATTTCCCATAATTCTATCGGCAAATCCTTAAAGTTTATTGATTGTATCTGATATGTTGTAAATGACGGAGCAATAAACACTACTCTTGTTTGTGTCCAATCCACATCATCCTTTTTAATTGGCTTTTTCTTACTCTCATTGTATACAAGGACACACTCAGCCTTATTATTAAGCACCAAAGATAGGTATGCGTATCCCTGGTCTATAACACTAAAGTTCTCGTCCTTTTTATATTCAATTACAACAAACGCCTTTGCCTTCTCGTCAAATGCAAGAGTATCAATTCTAAAATTTTGGATTGTAAACTGAGCTTTCACAAATTCCAAGCCAAACAATTCTTTGAGATTATCATCACATATTTTCTGAATGTCCTTTTCCAGTTTAAAATCAACTTCTTCTATATGAGTTAAATTTCCATCTTTTATCGAATAAATGTCCATTGCATTACCTCCTTAAGGAAATTATATTCTAATTTTCGAATTTTAATAGTGAATGAAGAACATTTCTCTTAACTTGTTTAGATTAAAACATTGACCTCTTTGCTTGTTTAACTCTCTTCTTGTTCGGGTTGAGAGCGTAAAACTTGAGAAGCAAGATCATTTTCTTTAATTACTTAAGGGCTTTATTCTTTTGGTCTCTTACTGCTGAGTGAGAGATAACAAGCATTTTTGTTGAGAATAGAAGTCTGCTTATGTAGGTTTCGTATGGGTAGGATTTCCTTTTTGAAAAGGTCATTTTCATCAAAATGAAATATTACTCTTAAATATTTTCAAATTTGTAATTCTTTTCTGATTGTTTTCAAGAAAAATTTACTCTGTCACAAGTAGAAATTATATTAAGCTCTTTTCTCAATTACATCTTCACCTTTTTTATAAGCTAAGAAAACAAATAGATAATAGAATAAAATACCAAAAATCGCACCAATCACACCAGAAAGATTTCTTAATTCTATTGCAATATGGATTACAATCCCAGGAAGAATGGATCCTGTCCAATATCTTATGAGTGAGAGTAATAAAGCTGCTTCAAATACATCTATCATTCTTGTTCCACTTTCAGGAAGAAAAGTCTGTGTATGAACGATTGCAAAACAAATACTTGAAATCAAGATAGCCCACAGCCATGGTCTTTTTTTATTTTTGAATAACCTAAAAATCAGTTCGTATAAAAAGCCACGGGTAAACACTTCTTCACCTGTTCTTGCATATGTCTCTACTAATACATTTATAAAACTTTTGACATTAATATAATTAACGTATAGATTATGCATGTTGAAGATAGCAGTAAGCATACTTATTACAACTACAAAGGCAGTGAATGCAAGAACTTTGTAATTCAGAACATATCCAAAATCTTTTATTTTCCAATCAGCATATTTCGTAAATATAAATATTGGCAAGTATTGTAACGTCCAGAAAATAATAGCAAAAATAAAAAGTTTTGAATTAGCCTCAGTGGGTCCAGGAGACCAGGTAAAGTAATTTATTACTGCAGCAGAGATTAAAAAGCAAAGAGCATACACTACTCCGAAAATGTAGGTATTTCTATAGCTCATCTCCTTTGGAAACATAGTTAACTTTCCACAACTCTTGAGTTTCTAATTATGAGAAACTCGTCTTAAATACATAAATATTCAAATAATGATTTTATATAAAATATAAATATTTTGCAAGTTTTTGCTTGAGTTTCTTTCTTCTTTTTATTTTGAAAGTTATGACTTTCTTTCTTTGCAATTGTTGTATTAAAATAATACTTTTTAAATTTCTTAGTGCCCTTTGCTTTCTATATCTTACCGCAAGCTTTGAGATGCCAAGCTTTCTTGATAGTTTATGAATAGAAGTATGCTTAAAGTATATCTCGTAGATGATGTTATAATCATCGTCTTTTAATTTACTAATTGCACTTTGCTTGATTTCTTCTATATTCCTCTTTTGCATATTTATACATCCTCCGATTTATAAATTTATGTGAGATTTTTAAAAGTTCCTCATCTGTTGTTTTAAAAGCATAATTTCTGTAAGTTTCTATATGGGCGAGTTTTTCTTCTTGAATAAGTTAGTCATTTTCAGTATGAAACGTCCTTGCAATTTTTAGTTCTAAACGCTTTCAAGTTTTTATTTTTAAGCAATAGGTAACTATTGCTTAAAAAATGTAGATAAACTAAAATAGTTTTAAAATTCTTAGAACTCAAATGTATTATTTTAATTAAAAAAAGTTCAATGTAATAATCATAAACCTTGATTTTTTTGAATAAATTCATAAAATGTAGTGAATACACACCATCTGAATTTCTGGAAAGTGCAAGACGCAACTTGCCTCCAGAAGTAGAAGGATGGGAGGAAAAAACTAAATTGGGAGGTTTTAGAATGAGTGTTGTTACAATGAAAGAATTACTAGAGGCTGGTGTTCATTTCGGACATCAGGTGAAACGCTGGGATCCTAGAATGAAAGAGTACATTTTTACAAAAAGAAACGGTATCCACATTTTTGATCTAAGACTTACAGCTAAAAAAATTGAAGAGGCTTACAATTTTGTAGTCAACATTTCAAAAGAAGGCGGTAAAATTGTCTTTGTCGGCACAAAAAAAGCAGCTCAGGACATTGTAAAAGAAGAAGCAGAAAGATGTGGCATGTTCTATGTAAATGAACGATGGGTTGGTGGTTTGCTTACTAACTTTCAAACGGTAAGGAGAAGTATTAATAGGTTGAAGGAACTTGAAACAATGGAATCTGAAGGTTACCTTTCAACAATCTCTGTAAAGGAAAGAGTTAAACTTGAAAGAGAACTTGCAAAGTTAAGAAAACTCTATGAAGGTGTAAAAGATATGGTTACCTTACCTTGGGCAATTTTTGTAACCGATACCCATAAGGAGAGAAGTGCCATATTAGAAGCTAAAAAAATAAGAATTCCTGTAATTGGAATTTGCGATACAAATTCTAATCCAGAAGATGTTGACTATTGCATCCCTGGAAACGACGATGCAATTAGGTCTTTGAGACTTTTAACTTCGATTGTTGCAAATGCAGTGATTGAAGGTAGAGAAGGTAAAGTCGATCGTGAAGAAATTGTTGAAGAACAACCCCAGGAAGAAGTTATGGTAGATGAAGACTTCAATTTTGAAGATTATGAAGATTATAAAGGATAGA
The DNA here is from genome assembly GCA_036574215.1 of Caldisericaceae bacterium. Classification (NCBI taxonomy): domain Bacteria; kingdom Pseudomonadati; phylum Caldisericota; class Caldisericia; order Caldisericales; family Caldisericaceae; species Caldisericaceae bacterium. The sequence continues at coordinate 23,628 of JAINCR010000037.1, read as the reverse complement.
GAGGTGATATTATGAGTATAGATTTAATTAAAGAACTTAGAGCAAGAACAGGAGCCGGTATTGCCGATTGCAAGAAGGCACTTGAAGAATCAAATCAAGATATTGAGAAGGCTATTGAAATTTTAAGAGTAAAAGGTCTTGCAAAAGCGGTTAAGAAATCTGGCAGGATAACCAATGAAGGAATAATAGTTAGTTATATCCATCCAGGTGCACAGCTTGGTGTGTTGGTTGAAGTTAATAGTGAAACTGATTTTGTTGCAAGAACTGAAGAGTTTAAACAGTTGGCAGATGATATCGCTCTTCAAATTGCCGCATCTTCTCCTGAATTTGTCTCAAGAGAAGATGTTCCACAAGAAGTGATTGAAAAAGAAAAAGAAATTTATAGAAAACAGCTCGAAGAAGAAGGAAAACCTGCAAATGTTATCGAAAAAATTATAGAAGGCAAAATTGAAAACTTCTTTAAAGAGCGCTGTTTGCTTGAGCAGGAGTATTTAAAAGATGAGAGTAAAACAATTGAAGACCTGATTAAAGAGTACATCGCAAAATTTGGTGAAAATATTACCGTAAGAAGATTTGTTAGGTTTAAGGTAGGTGCTTGATCTTGCAACCATATAAAAGGATAATTCTCAAACTAAGTGGTGAAGCTTTAGAGGATGAAGACGGAAAAGGTATAAGTAACTCTACTTTGAACAATCTTGCATTCCAAATTAAAGAGCTTTTTTTGTCTGGAATAGAAGTTGGTATTGTAATAGGTGGTGGAAATATCTTAAGAGGAGCAGAGGCAGAAAAACTTGGTATAGACAGAGCAACTGGCGATTATATGGGAATGCTTGCAACGATCATTAACGCTCTTGCTATCCAAAACTCCTTGTTAAAACTCGGTGTTGATGCAAGAGTTATGTCGTCATTCACTATCCCAGAAGTAGCAGAACCATATATCCTTGCAAAGGCCCAGGCTCATTTCTTAAAGAAACGTATAATAATATTTGCAGGAGGAACTGGCCTCCCATTTTTCACTACTGATACAACAGCAGCCCTTAGAGCATTAGAACTAAAAGCAGATGCACTATTTAAAGCAACTAAAGTTGATGCAATTTATTCAGATGATCCAATGAAAAATGCAAATGCTATTAGGTATGAGACGATTACTTATACAGAATTCTTGTTGAAAGATTTGAAGGTAATGGATGCAACTGCAGTTTCTTTATGTAGAGATTTTAAACTTCCTATCATACTTTTCAGCATAAAAGGGGAAAATATGCTTTTGAAAGCCGTACTAGAAGGTAAAGTAGGGACAATAATTAAGGAGGATTGATTATGAATTTTGAGGTAGAGAAAAACATTTATAAAGAAGTAGAAGAAAAGATGAAGAAGGCTCTTGAGGTAATGGAAAAAGAGTTTGCAAAGATTATGGTTACACGAATTACACCCGAAATTTTAGACCCTGTTAAAGTAGAAGCTTATGGAACTCTAATGCCCTTGAAGCAAGTTGCAACTATCTCTTCGCCAAAGCCAAGAGTTTTATCCGTTGAGCCGTGGGATAAGTCTCTTTTGAAAGAAATTGAGAGGGCGATTCTAAAAGCTAACCTTGGTGTTACACCTCAAAACGACGGAAGTGTTATTGTTCTTCCTTTTCCAAAATTAACTGAAGAAGAAAGGCAAAAATTTGTAGTACAGGTAAAAAAGCTTGCTGAAGAATTTAGAGAAGAGATAAGAGCAATCCGAAGGGATGAAATTGAAAAAGTAAAGACGCTTGAGAAGAATAAAGAAATTTCAGAAGACGATAAGTTTAGAATGCAAGAAAAAATTCAGCAGCTTACTGAGAAATACATAAAGTTAATTGATGAAAGATTAGAGAAAAAGGAAAAGGAGATCTTAGAAATTTAATGGTTGAGTTTTCTTCCGTTCCTGTTCATGTTGCAATCATAATGGATGGGAACGGAAGATGGGCAAAAAATAAAGGACTTAAACGTATTGAAGGACACAGAGTTGGCGTAAAGGTCGTAAAAGAAATTGTAGAAGCTTCTCTTAAGATCGGAATCAAATTTCTTACTCTTTTTACCTTTTCTACAGAAAACTGGAAAAGAGGAGAAGAGGAAATAAACTTTTTATTTGAATTATTTGCTAATTCTGTAAAAGAATACATTCCAGAACTTAAAACAAACTCAATTAGGTTGAATGTTATAGGAAATTTAAACCAGTTACCAATTTTTTTAAGAAAAGCTATAGATTATGCTATAAAAGATACAGAAAATGGTGAAAAATTAACTTTAACTCTTGCAATAAATTACGGTGCTCGCCTTGAAATAGTCGAAGCAGCAAAGAAAGCAAAATCAACTGATATGGAAATTACTGAGGAGAGTTTTAAGAACTTTTTGTTTACAAAAGATCTTCCAGATCCTGACCTTATAATAAGGACAAGCGGGGAAATGCGGCTAAGTAATTTTTTACTTTATCAAGCTGCTTACTCTGAGCTATTTTTTACAAAAACCCTTTGGCCTGATTTCACAAAAGAAGAATTTCTTGAAATAATTACTGAATTTAATAAAAGAGAAAGAAGATTCGGTGGGGTATAATTGAAGAGAGTTTTTATTGTAGGTTCAACTGGCACGTTAGGAAGAAAAGCCGTAGATATTGCAATATCTCTTGGTTATAATATTGTAGGCATAAGTGGCTTCAAAAACTACGAGCTTTTAAATGAACAGGTTGAAAAAACCAAGGCAAACTTTGTCTTAGCAAGTTCCGATGTCTTAGAAAAATTAAAGGTTGGGGATTTTAAAAAATACCAAATAGAAGATCTTGATAAGATAATTTTGGAAGCTAAACCTAATATTGTGCTTTTTCTTGCATCTCATATTACTTCACTAAAGGCTATTAGCACTTGTATGGATAACAACATAAAAATAGGAATAGCAAATAAAGAGAGCATTATAGCAGGAGGAGAACTACTCTTTGATGGATATGAATTAGATAACAAGGTTTTACCGATTGATTCAGAAACTTCAGCAATATACCAAGCTCTTCTTGGAGAGGACCGAAAAAGCATCAAAAAAATCTATGTTACTGCTTCTGGAGGACCTTTCTTTGGAAGAAACAAAGAAGAACTTTCAAATGTTACTATTTCTGAGGTTTTGAAACACCCCAATTGGCAAATGGGAAAAAAAATTTCGGTTGATTCTGCTAATCTTGTTAACAAAGCTTTCGAAATTATAGAAACTCATTTTCTGTTTAATATTCCATACAAAAACATAACATCGATCATTCATAGAGAAAGTATCATTCATGCAATTGTCGAATTTATTGATAAGCAACTAAAAGCAGTTATTAGCGAAAGAGAGATGGATTTCCATATTCAATACGCTTTAACACATCCAGTAAGGCAGAACAATAATTTTAAAGAACTTGATTTCTTATCAATTAAAAACCTGACTTTCTTTGAAATTGATAGAGAATTATTTCCGCTTTTCGATTTTCTTTTGAACTACGCAATGTTAGGAGGTAGTTATCTACCAGCGATTGTTGCCTTCGATGAGATTTTAGTAGAGTCATTTCTTCTACAAAAAATATCGTTTTTTGAGATTGAGAAATTTTATATAGAATTAATGAATAGAGTTGAATTTAGAAAACTAAATTCAATTGAAGATGTTATTGATGAATACTACAAAGATATTGAGAAAGCGAAAGAATATCTGAGGTATAAGAGGTGATAAAAAAATGTTAACCGTAATATATGGTATTTTAATTATTTCATTCCTTGCTTTAGCTCACGAATTCGGTCACTTTGTTGCTGCGCGCTTATCAAAAATTCCCGTTGAGGAATTTGCAATTGGCTTCGGTAAGACTATTTTTAGCAAAAAATTTAAAGATGGTATGGTGTTTAAGATTGGCGTCTTACCCATCCTGGGATACGTAAAAATAAAAGGAATGGAAGATAATTTTGACGCAGAAGATGGATTCTACAACAGGAGTGCCTTGCAAAAAATTTTTACAATAAGTGCAGGACCATTGATGAATATCATCGTTGCAATACTTATTTTCTCTCTAGTATTTGCAACATTTGGAAATCCACTTTCACCGACAACGACCATTGCTTCCGTAGTGCAAGGAAGTCCTGCAGAAATTGCGGGGTTGAAGCAAGGAGATAAAATTTTAGAAATTAATGGAGTTAGTATTGACAGTTGGGAAGAATTAGTTCAAAAAGTTCAACAAAATAAAGATAGAACTGCTACATTTGTAATTGAGAGAAACGGAAATAAATTAACTTTCTCTATTGCTCCAAAATTTGAAAGCACGCAACAAAAGTGGATGATTGGTATTTCTCCTAGAGGAGAAAAGTACCCCGTTTATAGGTCAATTATAGAAGCCTTTAAATGGGCATTCGAAAGCCTTTTTTTAATGTTTAAATTCATTCCCCAACTCTTTACACGTGTAGGAATATCTTCGGTGTCGGGTCCAATAGGCATTATTGCAATGACTGGCACTGCAGCTTCTGGTGGTTTTCTAAGTCTTTTGTTTTTTGTTGCCTATATAAGTATAGCTTTAGCCTTTACAAATTTACTACCTGTTCCCCCACTTGACGGAAGCTGGCTTGTTTTAATTATTTTTGAAGCGATAACTCGGAAAAGAATCCCTGCAGAAAAAACATCAAGAATTCAAAGTATTGCTTTAATGATAATTCTCGGATTAATGTTCATTGTTAGTATTAATGATATTTTGAAGCTATTCAACAAATGAGAAACAAAAAATTAGTTAGAATAGGAGACCTCACTATAGGGGGTAATAACCCAATATATGTGCAATCAATGACAAAAACAGACACAAGAGATGTAAAATCTACAGTTGAGCAAATTCTTTTACTTGAGGATTACGGTTGTGAAATTGTTCGAGTTGCTGTAAAAGACAGAGAAGCAGCTTTAAAATTAAAAGAAATAAAGAAAATGATTCATATTCCTCTTGTTGCAGATATTCATTTTGATCCGCAACTTGCATTGTTGTCCATAGAAAATGGAGCAGACAAAATTAGGCTAAATCCTTCTAACATAATAAATGAAGAGTGGATTAAAAAGATTGCAACATCGTGTAAAGAACGTGGTATTCCTATAAGAGTGGGTTCAAATCTAGGTTCATTTAGAAATAGACCAAAGAATATTGTGGAGGCTCTTGTTAAAAGCGTTAAAAAGGAAATTGATATATTGCACGCTGTTGATTTTGATGATATAGTAATATCAGCAAAAACTTCTGACCCATTACTTACTATTGAAGTAAATAGAAAAATTGATGAAATGTTTGTTTACCCCATTCACCTTGGTGTAACAGAAGCTGGCCCCCTAAGAGAATCGCTTATTAAAAGCAGTGTGGGCGTAGGGATTCTTCTCCACGAAGGTATTGGAGATACACTTAGGATTTCAATAACTGGTGATCCAGTTGAAGAGGTAATTGCTGGGTTCGGTATATTAAAAACTCTAAAGTTGAGAAACTTTGGTTTAAACATAATTTCTTGTCCTATGTGTGGAAGAGCTGAGGTAGATATAGAAGAAATAGTAAGAAAACTTCAGAAAGACTTTATCAAAGCAAAAAAACCTATTAATGTTGCAGTGATGGGTTGTGTGGTAAATGGCCCTGGTGAAGCAAAGGATGCAGACATTGGTGTTGCTTGCGGAAAGAACTCAGGGGTGCTATTTAAAAAGGGAGAAATTGTTAAAACACTAATAGGAGAAGAAATTTATCCTGTATTAAAAAAAGAGGTAGAAGAAATATTGAATTCGTAATTTTAAATTCTCTTCCTAAGTTTTGATAGGAGCTTTTGATTAAAAATATTTTTATCTTTATAATTTTTAAAAATCAGGTTGTTGATAAAAGCTTTTATTTCGTCATTAATAACTGCTTCTTGATGGGCAAGTTGTAAAATTACAGGATAACCTGCCCCTTTTTTAACTTGGTCCAAAACGATTGTTGATAGTCTGTCTATTTCGTCTATTACAAATTCTGGAATTTCTACTCTTAAAACTTCGTATTCTGTTTTGAGAAAAAAGAAGTATATATTTTCACTGTAGTTTTTAAGTAAGTATTTATTTACCTTAAAAAGGCTTGATATTGAATTATTTTCTAAAACTTTATCCATGAGTTGAATATCAAAAATTGAATTTATTAAACTGCGGTATTTGACAAATTTCTCGAAATTATTCTCTTTTAGATAAAGTGATAGTGTATTGATAATTTCTTTAGACCTTGAACCACTAATGATTCCTGCAATAGGTATGTGTAGCGATTTTGCTTTAAGGATAAATTTTTCAAATTCAACAACATTGTTAGGATCGTATTTTAAAGGACTCATTAATCCCCATAAAATTAAGGAACCATCAAATAGAGCATAGTGAGGCTTATAGTCTTCAAGCTTTTTGCTTAGAAATTTACTTTCTTCTAACAACATTTTTATATTAATTTCCTCTTTTGTTAATAGTTTACCATCTTCTGAAAATATCTCCTGTGGTTTATAAAATAGTTTGAATTTTGAAGTTCTATCAAATGTTGGTTTTTCACCAAACTTTTCGAAAACAGAAGCTACGCTTATCCCAAAGAAAGGAAGGTAAATCTCCTCATTTACAGGAAAATTAGAACCATCCACTGCAAGAATTGAATAATCTAGGGGGGTTTTACGATTAATGGGCTTTTGTTTGAAGTTTCCTATAAATTCTGCATAGGAAGTATGGTTCATTTCTTTAGGAAAATGGTCTACCTTGTTTAAAGTTTCTTTTAAAAAAATTATAACTTTTTCGATTTCTTCTAAAATTTCGTTAAAATATTGGCTAAATTTTTCAAAAGATTTGTAGTCTTCGTTACTGAATTTCATACTTTATTTTAGCAAAAATATGAAAATATTAAATTTTAGAAACTCTTTAAATATAACGAAATCTTTGGATTTTCCTTTTATTATCAGTATAATTTTTAGATGAATAATTTATTATTACTTTTAGGTGTTATTGTTTTAATTGCGTTTCTAATAAGATTTAAGATTAGTGTCGCTATATCAGTTTTTATAGCTTCAATTTTTGTTGCGGTATTCAAAGGTATTATAAATCAATTTCCAAGACTTATTTTAGAAACAATCTCACAGATTGATACAATAAACATGATTTTAGTAATTATCATAGTTACCTACTTGGGTGAGCTACTTAAAGCTTCTCACTTTTTAGATGAAATCACTGAAAATTTTAAAAAGATACTCCCGGCAAAGGCTTTTATACCTTTATTACCTATGACAATAGGCCTTATTCCAATGCCAGGTGGTGCGCTTGTTTCTGCCCCAATGGTAGGAGATGGAGCAAGGGATTTATCCATAAAAGACGAGGAAAAAGCACTTCTTAACTTCTGGTTCAGACATGTTTGGGAACCCATTTCACCACTATACCCAGAATTTTTGCTTGGTGTTTCTACGTTAGGAGTTTCCATTATTGATGTTCTTAAAGTCCAATGGATAGTAAGTTTTGGCATGCTTATTAGCGGTATTGTCGTTATCACTCCACATATTAATAATTCTAGTAATGATATTGAAAAGATTAACGTCAAGATACTTTTATCGCTTTTAAAAATTTTTTCACCAATTATTGTTATATTTGCCTTTATTCTAATCTTTAAAGAGCTGCCGAGTTTTATTGCACTATTTGTAGGGCTTGTGTATGTAATTCTCCTTAAAAAGATAAACTTTAAAACTCTTGTAAAATCATTTATATACAAAAAAATCTTGGAATACGTTCTCTTAATATTCTCAATTTTTCTTTTAAGAGAAATCATAAATTACACGAGATTTGCACAAAGCGTATATAACGAGCTAACACTTCTTAATGTGCCTCAAGCTCTTATACTTTTTTTCTTACCACTTTCAATAGGTTTTCTAACAGGTGTTTCATCTGCATCGATTGGAATAACTTATCCGCTTTTAATGCCACTTCTTAAAACAAATGGTACCATAATTTCAAGTAATCTACTTATAGCTTACTATGGAGTTTGGACTGCGCTTCTTTTTACTCCAACTCACCTCTGCCTTTCTTTGAGTGTTGAATACTTTAAGGCTTCCTTTTACATTTTTTACAAAAAAATGCTTCCTGTTTTTTTGATACTAACGGTTTTTATAATTTTTTGGTGCATAGTGCTACTTTAAATATTGATTTTTATTGAAAATATGCTATTATTTTTAAAGTGGAGAGGTGACCGAGCGGCTTAAGGTGCACGCCTGGAGAGCGTGTGCGGGTTAAACGCCTGCCGTGGGTTCAAATCCCACCCTCTCCGCCAGGAGGACATTATGTTCTTATTATCAAGAGATTTCTATTTCGATGCAGCCCATAGAGTTATAGACTATAAAGGCAAATGTGAAAATCTACATGGACACACCTATAAGTTAACTGTTACCATAACAGGAGATCTTAAGGATGATGGAATGGTGATTGACTTTGCGCTCATAAAAAAAATTGTTGAAGAAGAAATCTTAAAGAAATTGGACCATCAAGATTTGAACAATTTATTTATCAATCCAACTACAGAAATTATTGCTAAGTGGATCTTCGATAAGTTAGATGAAGAATTCTCGAAAATAGGTTGTAAAATTAACGAAGTGACTCTTTATGAGGGACATAATAACAGGGTGACTATAAGATGAGAGACGTGCAAAGTGAAAAAGATTTTAGAAATATACCGTTAGAAAAGGTTGGAGTTTCAAAAATTCGATATCCTATAAGAGTGTTAGATAAAGAAAATGGTTTTCAACACACCGTTTCGGAGATAGACCTTTTTGTAGACCTTCCCAAAGACTATAGAGGCACTCATATGAGTCGCTTTATAGAAGTTCTCAATAAACACAGAACAAACATGTCTTTAAACACACTTGAGGAGATACTTAAAGATATTAAGACAAGTTTAAATGCCCAAATAGCACATATAAATGTAAGGTTTCCATACTTTATACTTAAAAAATCTCCAGTTTCTCAAAATGAAAGTTTCATGGAATACAATTGTGCCTTTATTGCTAGTTTAGAAGATAAATTTGATTTTACCTTGGAGGTTAAAACGCCAGTTCATTTACTTTGCCCATGTTCAAAAGAGATTTCTGATTATGGAGCTCATAACCAAAGGGCAATAGTTACTATTAGAACAAAAATGAACAAAATCGTGTGGATTGAGGATATCGTTTCCATTGCTGAAAATGCAGCAAGCGCACCACTTTTTGCATTGCTAAAAAGAGAAGATGAAAAATACATTACTGAAAAGGCTTATAATACCCCAAAATTTGTAGAAGACGTTGTCCGAGATGTTGCAATAGCGTTAGATTCCGACACAAGAGTTAACTATTACGAAATAGAGGTATTAAGTTTTGAAAGTATTCACAACCACAACGCTTATGCCTATTACCATAAGGATAAAACTCTAAATAATCATTAACAATACACTAAATAAAAGAGAAAGGATAATCCATAAAATTCCAAGCGACATGAATACCTGTTCAGGAAAAAGTTTTATAAGAAGGGTATTTGGATCTAAAAGCCAGTAGTTGTTCCTGAAGAGCATCTTGTGGAAGAGTGTAAATAGTAGATCAAAGTTGAGAAGTCCAAAAAATGAGACAACAGAAATCCCTATAAAAAAAGTAAAAACAATTTTTTTTCTTGTTGTTATATCTAAGGAGTTCCTGAAAAGTAAGAATACTACAAAAGAAACTACTAAAACCAAAAGTCCTAACAAGAAAAGGTTTTTGACATCAAACATATGGTAAATTTCAATTTTAGTTAAATCTTGTAGCGAAAGGTATTTTTGAAAATTAAAAAAGTATTTAACAATCGTATTTACAGTTTCTAAGTAGGAGGTTATACCTAAGTTTGATAACTCTCCTAATTTAAGTAGATTATATAAGACTGCAAAAATTGGCCTATTCAGTAATAAGATGAAATATAGGGGGAGAAGTAAGATAATTAAAAGCATTGCAATTACTGAAGCAACTTTTTTCATTTCAAGATTTTCCTTAAAAGAAGTATAGCACCGCTTTTACTCAAAGGTTTATTTTCGTTACCGCACTTTGGCGAAAATATACACGATGGACAACCATCCTTGCAAGGACAAGAAGATACACTTTTGTACGCAGCATTTAATAAATCGAACATTTTATCGTAGGCTTTTTCAGTAATTCCAATTCCACCTTCTATCCCATCATATAAGAATATTGTTGTGCCTTCAGTGTCTGGATGTTTTGGATGAGAAACACCACCCACATCATTTCTATCACATTGCACAATTAAGGGCATCATGGAAACAAGTGAATGTTCCATCGCATGTATTGATCCAAGTAAATCATCAATAAGCTTTACTTCATTTACAATTTCGTTAGGAATAATAAACCAAGCTGCCTTCGTTACAAAGTCTATTGAGGGAAGCTCTAATGGTTCTGTTCCAATTTTTTTATCAGTAAAAAACTCTTTCATTACAAATCCTCTTATAATTTCGTTTACCACTACCTCTCCAAAGTATATATCAAGATTCGTCTCTTTCTTATGTTTCAAAACTCTTCTAACCCAAATATTTTCAATAGCCAAAGAATCAGTATAATAATCAACCTTTTCCTTTTGAAGAAGCACAACTTTATTTTCAACATCTAATTTTTTAGAAACGTATGTTTCTCCCATATGCATATAGACAGCATTTGGAAAAACTTCTTCTAATGCTCTTTTAAGTGACATCTTTTCAATTTCTTTATTTGAGTCTAAGTCTATGAGTTTAATGTTTTCTTCTCCAACACCACGTATATTTACCTTATCTGCAATGGAGTATTTACTATTTGCAAAATACTTATCATTTCTTTTAACCAGTTCTCCTGAATCGTAAAGCTCTTTTAAGTAAGTTTGCAAATAATTTCCAAAATAATCTGAGTCAAGATTTTCCTTTATCGGAACTTCATATGCGGCACATAAAAGATGCGGTTTTAAAATATACGGGTTATCTAAATTTATATTTATACTATCAAATTTTTTGTTAACTAAATAATCTGGATCTTTTGTAAAATATTGATCAAGTGGGTTGCTGCTTGTAATAAAAACAGTTACTGAATCTTTATTCCTTCCTGACCGATTCGATTGTTGAAAAAGGCTTGAAAGTTTTCCAGGATATCCCACGATGACAGTTGCATCAAGTTCTCCTATATCTATACCAAGTTCAAGGGCATTCGTTGCAATTATGCATTTTATTTCACCATTTTTTACGCCTCTTTCTATTTTTCGCCTTTGTTCTTTTGAATATCCCGCCCTATAAGGTGAAATAGCGTATTCGTCATTTACCTCATCTTTTAGATATTTATAGAGAAGTTCAACTCCTTTACGGGACTTTTCAAAAACAATCACATGGTTTCCACTTTCAAGTAACGTTTTAGTAACCCACACGGCTTCTTTTATTATGTTTTTTCTAATGTTTAATTCTTTATCAATGAGTTTTGGATTAAAAATAATTATTAACTTTTTTGCTTGTGGATTCTTAGGACCATCTACTAATTTAAACCTTTCACCTATGAGCCTAAATGAAAATTCCTCAGGATTTTCTAATGTTGCAGATGAAATGACGAATTGCGGAAAACTACCGTAATTTGAGAGCACTCTCCTTAATCTTCTCATAATCATTGCAAAATGGGAGCCTAACACTCCTGAATAAAAATGAGCTTCATCAATTACCACGTATTTTAGGTTCGAAAAAAATCTGTCCCATTGGATATGGTTAGGTAAGATCCCCACATGTAAAATATCAGGATTTGCAAAAATAATCCTACTTTTTCTTCTTAGGGCTGCTTTTTCATCTCTCGCTACATCACCATCATAAGTGCCAATGGTAAAGTCAACAAGTTTTTCAAGCTTTTCAAATTGGTCGTGAGCAAGCGCTTTAGTTGGATATAGATATAGAGCTGTTGCATTTTTATTTCTAAATAGGGTATCTAAAATTGGGATATTAAAGGCAAGTGTTTTTCCTGAAGCAGTTGAAGAAGTTATTACAACATTATACCCATCCTGTAGTAGGTTAAAACTCTCTATCTGGTGTCTATAAAGATAATTAATGCCATCCTTTACTAATTTTTCTTTTAATGCAAAACTGAGGGAATCCGGCAATGGAAATTTTTCATAAGATTCACTTTGCAAATAAAAGGCCTTTACAATTTGCCCTGAATAATTTTCACTTGTTTTTAGATTTAGTAAAACTTTATCTAACACTATTTACTATTGGATTTTGCCTTTTTTAAAATATCAAACAAGTTTTTGAAATGCTCACAGTCAAGGCTTGCACCACCAACAAGTCCACCATCAACTTCAGGTTGAAGCGCAAGGCTTTCGAAGTTTTCTTTTTTAATACTTCCTCCGTAGAGTATTGAAACCTCTTTTCCTCTTTCTTGAAACTTTGCAAACAATAAATCCCTTATGAATATGTGCACTTCTACGGCTTGTTCTGGTGAGGCGTTTAGTCCTGTTCCAATTGCCCAAACTGGTTCGTAGGCAATTATAAAATTAGTTTCATAAACCGAAGAAAGTCCTTTGTTAATTTGCTCTTCTATGACCTTTTTAGTGCGGCCTTTTTCTCTATCTTCAATAGTTTCACCAACGCAGAGTATTGGAGTAATTCCGTAATTTAAAGCAGCTAATACCTTTTTGTTTATCAATTCATCATCTTCTTTAAAAATATGTCGTCTCTCAGAATGTCCTATAAGAACAAAACGAATTCCGAAATCTTTTAGCATGAGTGGTGAAACTTCACCAGTAAAAGCACCTTCTTCTTTGTAGAACATATTTTGTGCCCCAACAAAAATCTTAGAGTTAGAAAGAGCATTTTTTAAATAACCAAGATAGGGAAACGAGGGAAATATTGCAACTGTGGGATTTTCTTCCTGTATTTTGGGTTCCAGGCACTCACTGAACTTTATTGCTTCACTTAAGGTTTTGTTCATCTTCCAATTTGCAAAAAGATAATTTTTTTTCATATCTAACCTCCATTTTTGAGATTATCCTTAGTAAATGATAAAGGCAATAACTCTTTTAGGTTAGTCTCAATTATTTTGCCTTTATTATTAACTAGGACTATCTTAAGTTCGCTTGAAAATTCAGACATTACTTGCCTACAAATTCCGCAGGGGGGGCTTGGCTCGTTTGTATTTGTTGCAATGACAATGGTATCAAAATCTTTCTCTCCACTTGAAACCGCTTTAAAAATTGCCACACGTTCTGCACACACTGTTGCACCATAACTTGAATTTTCTATATTGCAACCAGTAAAAACCTTACCGCTTTTTGTAAGTAGCGCAGCACCAACTTTAAACTGGGAATACGGAACATAAGCAAAATCCATTGCGTTAAATGCCTCTTTAATCAGGTCCTCTAATTGCATAATTACTCACCTTCTTTCTTTTCCTTAAATATGGCTTTTATTTGTATAATTCTTCTATTTCCTACCTTACTAATAATAAATCTTATTTTATCAATGGTGATTTCCTCGCCTGGATTTGGCAGTCTACCAAGAGTTTCTAAAATAAGTCCACTAATAGTTGAGGCTTGTTCGTCACTTAACTGTGTTGAAAAAATTTCATTAAAGTCACTTATTGGAAGCGATCCACTTACAAGATATGCATTCTCTCCAATTTTTTGGATTGGTTTTTCTTCAGCTTCAAGCTCGTCTTGAATCTCACCGACTATTTCCTCAAGGATATCCTCTATGGTTACTATCCCTGCAAAGCCACCAAATTCATCAAATACTATTGCAAGGTGCATCTTATTTTTTTGCATCTCTTTAAAAAGCTCATCTAATCGTTTTGTTTCTGGCACAAAATATGGAGGCCTTAAAATCTTTCTTATATCAATCTGCTGTTTTTTAACTAAAAGTTTCATTATATCTTTTAGGTAGAGAATGCCAATAATGTTGTCTATCTTCTCTTCATAGACTGGGTATCTTGAATAACCACTTTTTGTTATTGTGTCAAGTATTTCATCCAAACTTGACTCAATATCTATTGCAACAACATCTACTCTTGGGGTCATTACCTCTTCAACAAGAGTGTCTCCAAATTCAAAAATTGAAAGTATCATTTTTTCTTCGTCTTTTTCTATAAAGCCTTCTTTTTGCACAGTTTCAATCATTGACATAAGTTCTTCCTCAGATTCAAAATACTTCCTATCTTTCTTTTCAATACCAAGAACCTTGAGAATCAATTGAACAATCTTTGTAAGTATAAAGGCAACTGGTTTTAATAGATAGTAAGGGATAATGAATATAGGAAATAGAAATTGGAGTATCTTTTCAGGAATTATACTTCCGATGTTTTTAGGCACAGTCTCTCCAAAAATAACTACTACAATTGTTGAAACTAATGTGCCTATGAGTAAAAACAAGTCTGTTGAAGAGTTTGTTAATGTTGCATATTGAATAGCAATCCTTGTAACTAAACCAGCAAAGAGGAAATTAACGAAATTATTAGTTATTACAATCACACTTATAAAAGATTCTGGATTTTTTTTGTGCTCAATAAGCCTGTTAAATATTTTGTTTTTCTTTGCAAGACTCTGTAATTTATGAAGATTTGCATTAAACATGGCTGATTCAAGGGTGGTAACAAGAGCAGAAATCAAAAGTAAAATTAATAGGATAATAAAGCTAATACTCACCGAGTCCAAATCTCAATCACCCTCCTTTTCGTTTTAGATAAAAAACTATCAAATATTTCCTCTTCAAGTTTTTCCATTTTTTTTCTATCGCTCTCCTCTATATGATCGTATCCTAAAATGTGCAACAATCCATGAATAATTAAAAATACAACATAGTCATTGAAGTTATTTCCTAATTTTTTAGCTTCATCTTTAGCTTTTTCGCATGAAATAACGATTTCTCCCTCTAAAATTTTATCTTCTTCATACTCCAAGACAAAAGACAAAACGTTTGTTGCTCTATTTATTTTTCTAAAAAGCGAGTTCAACTTTTTGATTTCCTTATTACCTACAAAAACAATGTCAACTTTCACTTTGCCATTGATTGGATGGAATCCTAATACATGTTTAATAAGAATTTTTATATTTGTCTTATTAATCAAATATTTCCTTGTTTTGTTAATAATTTCAACCTTTATGCTCATCTTGAGGATATTTCTCTCTTCTGTGATACAGAGACAATAAACTCCTAATAAAAGATTGCTTAATAATTTCTAGTTCTTTTAAGGTTATAGTTGATTCTGAAAGTTCGCCATCGTCAACTTTATCTTTTACAAGCCTTTCCACTAATTCTTCAATTGATCTAAGATCAATTTCTCCATTTTCTAAACTTTTTGAAGCTGCCTCAATTGAATCTGCAAGAGCAACAATAGCAGTTTCTTTTGTGTCAGGCTTAGGACCAGGGTATCTAAAGCTATCTTCACTTGCGTTAGGATCTGTTTCTTTAGCTTTATGATAAAAATATGAGATTATACTTGTTCCATGGTGAGTTTTGATGAAATTAATAATATCGTCAGGAAGTCTATTACTTTTTCCAAGTTCTACTCCATCTTTCACATGATTAATTATAATTACTTTACTCAAATTTGGTGAGATTGTATTGTGAATATTAGGTAAATTTACCTGATTTTCTGTAAAGTAGTATGGATAAAGCATCTTACCAATATCATGGTATAAGGCTCCTGTTCTCGTAAGTAAAGAATTAGCACCTATTTCTTCAGCTGCTTTTGAGGCGATTGCCGCAACCATTAGAGAATGGGAAAAAGTGCCTGGTGCAATATTAGACATTTCCTTTAAAAGTGGTGCGTTTAAATCGCTAAGCTCAATAAGTCTTAAAAATGCCGCTTCATTAAATATATATTCTATTACATAAGATAAAACCATTGCAACTGGAGCAGTTAATGCAAACATAAAAATAACATAAAGTGCATTATTCAATACAAGTTGAAGATCAATTTTAAACGAAAGATTTATTAGCAAAACTACTAAAAACACAAAAAGACTTGCAAAAAGATCAATTAATAAATATTGGGAAATTTTCTTTTCCTTTTCTTCAAACAATGCTATCAGTATAGAAATAACAAGGTAGAGTAAAAGTATCAGATTAAAAACATTTATATTGTTTACAATAAGAAGTGTAAAAGAAAGTATTATTAAGGTTGTTTCTTTGATGTCAAAAAACTCGATTACAAGAAGTGCAACAAGCGGCAAGGGAATCAAATACAAAGAAATCTGAGAAAGATAAAAGCTTAGTAATGATATTGGTAGAATAATTGTAAAAATTTCTATAAGTTTTGTTAACTTTTTTTTCTTTTTTGAAACAGCCAAATATATAAGAGTTGATTCAAGTAAAGAAAGTAAAACTAATATAAATACATCAACGAAGGAAAAGTTCTTAAAAAGTCCAAGAGTTTGCAGGAGTTTAATATCATCTTCCGTTATTATTTTGCCCTTTTCTATTATTTTACTTCCCTCAGGAATTACTACCTGAACTGGTTTTGTTTTTTTTAAGGCTTCTTCCATTGCCATATTTGTTGCATTAACATCAATAACTAAATTAGGTTTTATATATCTGTTTACAACATAATTAGTTATTACTTTCTCATCATCATTAAAGGCTAAAAACTGTGTGCCTTTGTGGATATCTGAAATCACATCCTTTATGTTTTCTTCTCTTATTCCAATTTTATAAAAATTGTTAAGTTCATTAATTATGAAATTTTTGATTTTAGTCAGCTGCGTTTGGTTGAATTTAGCAAGTATTTTTGCATAAGTATCGCTAACTTCAAGAGTTTCATTTATTTGGATTACTTTTTCCTCAAGACTTATTGTTCTACTCGTAATACCCATCACTTTATTAAAGAAATCTTCTATGCTATTAATTACCTCTAGCTCTGTTTTAGTATTCAAGGTATAGAGAGGAGAAATACTTTTTTTAACTTCTTCCTTTTTCTGTTCTGTCTTCTCCTGATCAACATAGACATATGAAGTAGAGGCAACTATATCATAGGGAGCTTGCTCCCCGACTTTAATACTCACTTGATTCCTAATGGAAAGGAAATAAAGAATAAAAGAAAAAACTAAAAATAAGATGAAAATCAAAAGGAAAAGTATAACATTCTCTTTTTCAAATTTTGGAGTGAAAAGAGAATTAAGTTTTTCTATTACCCTTTTTGGTTTCATAGTTATCATAAGCATCAATAATTCTTTGGACTAGATTATGCCTTACAATATCAGAACTATTTAGATAAATAACTGAGATATCTTTGATATCATGAAGGACTTCAATAGCTATTTCTAATCCATTTTTGCCTTGACTGGCAAGTAAATCGCTTTGGGTAAGGTCACCAGTTATGACCATTTTTGAACCATTGCCAAGTCTTGTAAGGAACATCTTCATCTGTGATGATGTTGTATTCTGGGCTTCATCAAGTATAATAAAAGCATCGTTTAAAGTTCGTCCTCTCATAAAGGCAAGTGGAGCAACTTCAATAGTTTTATTATTCAATAATCTTTGAGTTTTTTCCTGCCCTAAAAACTCAAAGAGAGCATCATAAATTGGCCTAAAGTAAGGATCAACTTTTTGTTGAATATCACCAGGAAGATAACCAATCTTTTCGCCAACCTCAACTACAGGTCGTGTTAAAATTATTCTTTCAACCATATTTAACAATAAAAATTTTACCGCAATAGCAACTGATAAGTATGTTTTTCCTGTGCCTGCGGGTCCTATTACAATTGTAATATCTTTTTTGAATACACTCTCGACAAATTGCTTCTGGCCAATTGTTTGTGGTGAAATACCTCTACCTTTAATATCTTCAATAATTTGCAACTCTTTAAGTTCTTTTAAAGATTTAGGCTGATGCACTTTTGCTGCATAGACGATGTCTCTTACTGAAAAAGGCTGTTTTTCTTTAATAAGTTTTTCAATTTCTTCTATAATTTTTTCGGCTTCTTTTACTTTCTCCTTGTCTCCTTTTATTAATATTTTCTCATCTCTTAGGTAAATTTTCACTCCAAGTTCTTTCTCTATCGCTTTAAAATTTTCATTAAGAATACCGCTAATCCTAAAGAAATTCTTAGGATTAGTTAGCTCTACAACACTTAAGTTTTCTTCCATTACATATAAAGGATACCAAAATTTTAAATATTATCAAGATTCTAACAAAGTTAATTGTTCAATGAGCTTCTTTGCTATTTCTTGAAAGGCTAACTTTACCTCTGAGTTTCCTTTCAAAAATAATGAGGGAATTCCTAAATCTCCACCTTCCCTTACTTGTGTTTCCAATGGAACTTTCCCTAGAAAACTAACGTTACTATTCAAAGCAAGTTTTTCTCCTCCGCCAGCACCAAAAATTTCTGTTTTAGCGCCGCAGTGAGGACAAACAAAATACGACATATTTTCAATAACACCTAAAATTTGAATATTCATTTGTTTAAACATATTTAACGCCCTTGAAGCATCAAGCAGTGAAACTTCTTGTGGAGTAGTAACTATAATCCCGTATTTTGTAGGTAAGCTTTGAGCAATGGTAAGAGCAACATCTCCAGTTCCAGGAGGTAAATCAATTAAAAGAAAATCAAGTTCGCCCCATTCAACGTCTTCATAGAGTTGTTCAATTGCTTTTGTGACAAGAGGACCTCTCCATATTACTGGCGTATCACTACTTTCAAGAAGTAAACCAACAGATATTAGTTTTATCCCAAATTTTTCAATTGGAATCAACTTTTTATTTTCGTTTACTTTCGGTAAAGAATCTACACCAAACATCTTCGGGATATTTGGACCGTAGACGTCCGCATCAAGAACTCCAACTCTATTACCAAGTTGACCTAAAGAAACGGCAAGGTTTGTCGTAACTGTCGATTTTCCAACGCCCCCTTTTCCAGAAGCAATAGCAATAATTCTTTTAATATTCGGCAAACTTTTAAAAACTATATCAATATCAACAACTTCAGCACCTAATTGCATAACTCTTTTTGTAATAACTGCCTTAAGCTCTTCTATTATACTATCTTCAAGTTTTGGCAATCTTAAAGTAATGTTAACCTTGTTTCCTATCACTTCTACACTATCGATACTACCAACATTTAAAAGTAATTTCTTTAAGGAAGGAACAAAAGTTGTTTTAAGAACATCAATTACTTGTGTCTGAATAATTGGCATAAAAATCTCTCCTTTCAACTAAATCTTTTAGAGTGATATTTTCTAATAAATGGTCAATTTCGCTTTTTAAAAATAGTAATGAATTAAAGGAAATACATTCCTGTGGCTTACATTTTCCTCCTTTTTTACTATACACGCATTTAATTTCAATACTTTGTCTATTAACTGCATTTATAATATCTTTTAAAGTAATCTTTGAAGGGTCTTTACTTAATTGGTAGCCACCGTTTCTTCCTTTTTCGCTAACTAAAATACCTTTTTCTCGTAATTTTGCACAAATTCTTAAAATATATGGAAAAGAAACATTGTTATTGTGTGCAATTTCATGCACAGTAGCCCGATGACCTTTTTTTAAAGAAAGATAAAGAAGGACTTTTATAGCATAGTCTTCTAATGTCGTTAATATCATTTTCTATTTCCAAAATATTACCTTACTAGTAATAGTATACAAAATAAACTAAAAAAATCAAGACTTCTTCTCACCAATGAGAATAATTCTATCTGAATCGATATTAAATGGTTTGCCTTCAAAATCACTAAAATATTGGAAATTTGAAAAACCATTATTTTTCAATATGTAAATTAGTTCTGAAAGTGAATATATCCTTATATGTCTTAGGTAATCTTTTCTAAAGTTTGGTCCAATAATAAATCGGTGTGTTGAAACAACTGAAGTTACTGGATTATACTTTCTTCTTTCGAGTATAAATATGTTATCTTCCTTTTCTTTAAAGGTTTCCCTAATAAAGAATTTTAGAATGTAATCTTTATTTTCTACGTCAATGATCAGCTTTCCGTTTCTTTTTAGAGCAGTAAAAAATTTTTTTAGAATTAAATCATTTGTATCATCATCAAAATACCCAAAGGATGACCACAAACTCACAATACCATCAAATTTATCGTTAAAGTTGAGTTCTCTTAAATCCATTGTAATAAAATCAACATTCAAAACGTTTTCCTTTAAAGCATTCTCTTTTGCCAATTTAATGTAATTTTCATTAAAATCAATCCCTAAAATATTAAACCCCAATCTACCTAATTCAATTGAATGTCTTCCTATTCCACAGCCGGCATCAAGTAGATAATCTTGAACATTAAAGAATTTTTGAATAAACTCAGCCTGTTTTCTTGTCCTTTCTTTATCTTGGTTAAGCAGGAAATACTTTAAATATAAGTCATCGAAGTATTCTTTAGTCCAATCCATTATTCACTAACTCTTTTGCAATAAGTGTCCCAACTTTTGCATTATTTTTTATTAATGCAATATTTGCCTCTAGTGATTCTCCATGACTGATTTCATGGATTCTCGAAAGCAAGAAAGGTGTTACTTGTTTCCCATGGATATTATTCTTTTTTAATTCTGAAAGTGCTTCTTCAATCCATTTTTCCATTGTTTTAAAAGGGATTTCATACTCTTGTGGTATAGGATTTGCAACTAATACTGCTCCTTGCATACCTAATTTTAGTTTCTCCTTAAAGATATGCGAAACTATTTTTTCATCAACCTCAGGTATTTCAAATCCACTTGATCTACTGTAAAAAGTAGGAAATTCATTTGTCTTGTATCCTACCACAAGAATGCCTTTTGTTTCCAGATACTCAAATGTTTTTTGAACGTCAAGAATTGATTTTACGCCACTTGATACAATAACAATGTTACGAACTGCAAGTTCCTCTAAATCCCTTGAAATATCAAAATTCTCGAAGACTTCTCTATGAACACCGCCTAAGCCACCTGTTACAAAAACTTTTATTTTTGCAAGTTCTGCAAGAAAAGAAGTAGCAGAAACAGTAGTTCCCCCAGAAAGTCTTTTTGCAATAGCTAAAGGTATTTCTCTTGTAGAGATTTTAACGACCTGTTTGCTTTTGGCAAGGAGTTCAATTTCTTCATGCGTTAAGCCGATGATTACATTCCCATCAAAAATACCGATTGTTGCAGGAACTCCTCCATTTTCTCTTACTACATTTTCAACTTCAATTGCCGTTTTAACATTTTCAGGATAGGGCATACCATGAGTAATAATGGTGCTTTCTAAGGCAACTACTGGTCTATTATGTGAAATTGCTTCTGAAATATCTTCTCTAACTCTCATAGTTTACCTTCTTCTGAGTAAGCATAAAGAGTCTCAAGAGCAATCTTAATGGAATCGTTTTCTGCTCCAGCAAAGAGTGTTTCATGCCCTGCTGGTTTTATGGTTTTAAGAGTTACATTCCCATCTAAAGCAAATATTGCAGCAGCTTTTACACCTCTATACTGCGAAACAATAAAAACGCAACCGCTTTCCATTTCTATAGCTTTAACATTAGCATTGACAAATTTTTTAATCTCCTCTTCAGAATATGGAATATAGAAAGCATCTTCCGAAATAACTACCCCGTAACTAATGTTATTTCTAATTTGTCTTGCTACCGTAAGCATCTTCATCGTCAAATCAAAATCAGAAACTGCAGGAAAAGTTGGTCTAAGATAATTAGGAGTTGTTCCATCATCTCTAATGCTTGCTGTTGCAATTACTATGTCTCCAACATTTAACTTAGGGTCTATTCCACCTGCGGAGCCAACTCTAATGAAAACTTTTCCACCCAAGTTTATCAACTCCTCAAGAACAATGGCAGTTGATGGTGCACCCATTCCAGTTGTTGCAACAGTGAGGCTTTTTCCTTTATAAAATCCAGTATAAACATAGAGTAGTCTATATTTATTTACTAATTTTACTTCATCTAACATTTTGGAAATTTTTTCTGCTCGTTCGGGATTACCAACCAACAATACATAAGGTGCAATATCTTTTTCTTCACATTTAATATGGAATTGCATTTTTATACCTCCTGTAAAAATCGTAATAATATATTATAAGACATTTGCTATAATTTTGTAGAGGTGAAAAAATGGAGAAAATGGTTGAAAGATTCATTAAGTATGTAAAAGTAAACACTCAATCTAAGGAAGATTCTGAAACTTTCCCTAGCACTAGCAATCAACTAATTTTAGCTAACATGGTTGCTTCCGATCTTAAAGAAATTGGATTAAATCCTTACGTAAGCGAGTTTGGATATGTATATGCGCTTATTCCGAAAAATGTGCAAGGAGATTTTCCATCTGTTGGTTTTCTTGCACATTTAGATACATCGCCAGAAGTCTCTTCAGAATCAATATCACCTAAAATTATTCGCAACTATAATGGAGAAGATATAGAACTAAACGAAGAAGAACACATTATTTTATCGCCCACTAAATTTCCTCATTTAAAGGAATACATAGGTCACGACCTTATAGTAACAAATGGAAAAACCTTACTTGGAGCAGATGATAAAGCAGGGGTTGTAGAGATTATTGAAGCCATAGACGAAGTGCTACATTCTAATGTTAAGCATGGGGATATTTACATTTGTTTTACCCCAGATGAAGAAATTGGAAGAGGGGTAGACAAAATTGATCTTGAACGTTTTAAACCTAATTTTGCTTTTACTTTAGATGGTGAAGGATTGGGAGTTTTTGAGTTTGAAAACTTTAATGCAGCTTCTCTAAAATACACAATAAATGGTATTAATACACATCCAGGGAGTGCAAAAAACGCAATGAAAAATTCAATAAAAATCGCAACGGAAGTGATTTCACTTTTCCCACAGTTAGAAAGTCCTGAGGCTACAACAAATTACGAGGGATTCTTTCATTTTTACGAAATAGAAGGAAGTGTTGAAAAAACTAAGATTAAAGCAATCATAAGAGACCATGATAGAAATAGATTTGCAAGAAGAAAGATACTTGCAGAAAATATCGCAAACTTTATAAATGATAAGTACGGCGAAGGAACAATAAAAATTGATCTACATGACCAGTATTATAACATGAGAGAAGTTATTGAAAAGCACCCAGAAATTTTAGAAATTACAAAGAAAGCATTTGAAAAAGTTGAGGTAGAGTTTAAAACGAGACCAATAAGAGGTGGAACCGATGGAGCTCGCCTTACATACATGGGGATACCTACCCCAAATATTTTCTCGGGTGGTTCCAATTACCACAGTGTTTATGAGTTTGCTTCAGTTCAAGCAATGGAAAAGTCAAGAGATGTTATTAAACAAATTATAAGATTGATTGTAGAAAACTAAACACTACTAACTATTCATCATCTTCTAAATTTTCCTCAGAATAGTTAAGCACGCCCTCTTCGCTTTCTAATTCCCTTATATACTGTTGTAGTTTCCTTTTGGCTTTTGCCTCAACTTGTCTAATCCTTTCTCGGGTTACACCGAATATTGTTCCTACTTCTTCCAATGTATGAGGATATTCACCATCGAGTCCCATTCGGTATTTTAGGATTTCTTTTTCTCTGGGAGTAAGTTTATCAAGGACTTTTTCAATCTGCTCTTTATAGTATTGATTAAGGCTTTCTCCTTCCGGAGTCATGTGTCTATTATCTTCAATGAAGTTCTCAAGCCTACTCTCCTCCTCATCGCCAACAGGCATTTCCA
>JAINCR010000036.1 GCA_036574215.1 Caldisericaceae bacterium | reverse complement strand
TGTGATAAAGTGGTAGTTTTAATGGATTGTTTAAATACATTTGTTACATCGGAAGTTTTAATATCTTTACTGTAATCTTGAATTGTTGAGGATACATTGTGAGATTTGATGTCAACATCTTTCCCACCAATTTCTTTAGCTACATCAATTGACCCAACATTTAAAACTGCATGTTCAAAAGCATTTGCTCTTGTTTGAGTAGTTGGAAAACTCTTTAGTGTAGGTAAAACAGTTTGCAAAAAGAAGAAAACTACTAAAACTAATAAAAGTTTTTTCATGATAGCCTCCTTCTTTAGTCAATTTAATTAATGCTTCAGATTCCTTCTAATTTTGTTTTATTAAAATTACAAATTTTGTCAAGATGAAAATGAAAAATTTAGTCTAAGGTAAATATAGAGAAGTATCAATTGGCTATTACCACCTAAAATTTAAAAAAGATGATATTCTTCCTTAATTTGATGGGGACACAAGACACCATTCAAAACTACCCAAAAGCATAAAAGGCAAGATTCTTCGCCACCGCTCGGAATGACAGCTGGGACTTTGCACTTACTTACGAAAGGAAAAAAGTGCAGAATGACAGCAAAGGCATGTCCCATCAAGGCTTCTCCTGAAAATCAAAAGAAATAAACAGAGAGATTCTTCGGGCTTACGCTCTCAGAATGACACCCAACTGTCATCCTGCACTCCTTTCCTTGACGAAGTCAAGTGGAGCGATAGCGACGAAGGATCTCATTCTTTGAGGGGGTAAACGACGCCCCCCTCAAGACTTCCCCAAGTAATAGAAAAGGCATAAACGGGTGAGATTCTTCCTCGGCAAAAGAACGCCTCGTCAGAATGACGCCCACCTTGTCATCCTGAGGAATGAAATGACGAAGGATCTCATATTTGAGGGGAGAATCGAGGGGTTTTTCCCCTCGAATGTAAGATTCTTCGGGCTTACGCTCTCAGAATGACCACAGGAGGGACACCTCGTCATGGTGATTTTTCATTTCAAAAGCATTTTAGAGTATAATGTATTAACTTTGAGGACTAACCCAATTTAGGGATAATATAAAACCAAAATGGAAAACTTTATAAGACCTAAAATAGTGATAAGTAAGTGCATAAATCTTGCCAAAACAAGATACGATGGCGGAATCATAAAAGATGAATTTGCAGAAAAATTAAGTAAATTTGTAGATTACACCCCCGTATGCCCCGAGGTAGAAATTGGCTTAGGGATACCAAGAGATCCTATAATAATCGTAAAGAGTGAAAAAGATAAACTACTCCAACAAAATACCCAAAGAGATTTAACAAACGATATGGAAAATTTTTCTGTCCGTTTCTTAACAAATCTCACAGACTCAGTTGACGGTTTTCTTCTAAAGGCAAAATCTCCAAGTTGCGGTATTAACGACGTTAATTATTACAGTAATTTAGAGACCTTAAATATTATTGGAAAAACTTCAGGAATGTTTGCAAGAAATGTTAAATTGCTTTTTCCATACTTTCCCATTGAAAGCGAAAAAAGACTTATAGATAAAGGCATACGAGATCTTTTTCTTACAAAAATTTTTGCTTTTGCACATTTAAGACAACTAAAAGAAGACCTCTCAAAAGAAAAAATCCTTGAATTTCACTCTGAATACAAACTCATGCTTATCACATACAACCAATCAAATTTAAAATTATTAGGAAAACTTTTATCAAACCTAAATACCTTACCACTTGAGCAAGTTTACATTATTTATGCAGATCTCTTTAGAAAATCTTTTAGTAAAAATGCTTCTAAAGGTAATAATGTGAATACACTTCTCCATGCTTTTGGATATTTTAAAGATGGACTTTCTTCTAATGAAAAAGCACACTTCCTAGATTTAGTTCAAGAATACTTAGAAGGAAGAGTCGATAAATTCACTCTCATTGAAATTTTAAGAAATTTCACAATTAGGTTTAATGAAAAGTATCTACTAAAACAAAGATACCTAAACCCTTACCCAAAAGAGCTTCGCTTTGTGTAGTATCCGTGCCTTAAAATCTCGTTTTCAACAGGTTTTGGCACAAGGTATGAAATTGGCAAACCCGTTTTTAACCTCTCCCTTATGAGAGTTGATGAAATAGGGAAAAGGGGATGTTCAAGAGTAAATATCTTTTTAGTAAAGTCATTTAAATTTTCATTTGTAAATTCTTTTAATGTTGCAAAATTATCGCTCAGTCTTTTTGCAACAATAAAGTTAGAATTACTTAATATCTCTTTAAAGTCTTTCCAGAGAGTGATCTTTAAAAAAGCATCCTCTCCTATAATTGTATAAATATCAACTCCGTCTTTAATAAAATTCCTTAACGTATCAATATAGTAAGAAGGACCTTCTTTTTCTATTTCAAAATAAGAAATTTCAAAATTAGTTTCACCTTCTATGGCAATTTCTACAAGATGAGCGCGTATATACTTGTCGAGTAAGTCTTTTTTTCTAAAAACAGGGTTCCCGGTTGGGACAAATATTACTTTATCTAGGTTAAATAATCTTATAGATTCTTTCCCCACAAACAAATGACCTATATGAATGGGATTAAATGCACCACCATATATGCCAATCTTAACCTTCTTTGAAGATGAAAGATTTGCTTCCAATGATAACTTTGTCCCCTTCCTTTATACCGTATATTTTTAATCTCTTTTCAAGAGCTATTTTATCAAAAAATCTTAAAAGTTCGTTAACGCTTCCTGCTTTGTTTAAATCAGTAAGTTCAACTCTTCTTTCAAGCTCTTTATTACTCACTTTATACGTGTTTTCATTAACTTTTTCAATTATGAGCTCTTTACCTGTCTCCAATTTGATTTCTTTTACTTCCTGAATTCTTACCTCTTCAACATGAGTTTCTTGGACAAGTTTATACAAACGCTCAAGAACCTCATTTACGTTGGTAGAATTTAGTGCAGATATAAAGTATACTTCTTCGTGAACTCTATCAAAAAAGTCTTTTATCTCTTTTGTTCTTTTTCTTTTCCAAGTATCTATTTTATTTATGACAACAATTCTTTTTTTTGTAATAAGTGAGGGATTGTAGCTCTCAAGTTCTTTTAAAAGAGTTTTATACGTATTTTTAATCAGTTTTCTTTCGCTGCCGTCAATTAAAATCATGATGACTTTTGTTTTTTCAATATGTGAGAGAAACTGATTGCCCATTCCCTTTCCTTTTGCTGCGCCTTTTATAAGCCCAGGAAGATCTGCAATTACAAAACTTCTAAAATCATCGAGTTTTACAACACCAATTTTTGGATAAATAGTTGTAAAAGGATAAGGTGCAATTTCGGGGTGAGCATTACTTACCTTTGAAATGAATGTTGATTTTCCAGCATTGGGCAAGCCAACTATACCCACATCTGATAAGATTTTTAAAACAAGTTCAAGGTCTTTTTCTTCGTATGGCTCTCCCAATTCGTTATAGCGAGGCGCACGTTCTGTCGATGTTGTAAACGCCTTGTTTCCTCTGCCGCCACGTCCACCTTTTGCAACAACAAGAAAATCACTATCTTTGTTTAACTCGCCAATGACTTTATTGTTTGTTCTATCTATAATAACAGTCCCAACTGGCACTTCAATAATAAGATCACGCCCATTTTTCCCATGCTTTAATCTGGGTCCGCCGTTTTCTCCGTTTTCGGCAAAAAAGTGCTTTTTGAACAAAAAATTCTGGAGGGTCGTAAGGAATCTACTAGCCTTTATAATAACATCTCCGCCTTTTCCTCCGTTCCCTCCGTCTGGGCCCCCTTTGGGGATAAACTTTTCTCTTCTAAAACTTATTGCTCCATCGCCACCTTTTCCAGATCTTACCCGGATATAAGCATGATCAATAAAGGATGTCTTAGGTTTCTTCACGGTTTTCTATGATGCTTACCGATGTAAACTTCCTTATTTTTGTAAATTTTACAATACCATCTTTAAGAGCAAAAAGAGTAAAGTCAGAGCCTTTTCCTACGTTTTGACCTGCTTTAATTTTCTCTCCTCTTTGCCGAACAATGATATTGCCAGCCTTTGCAAACTGACCATCAAAAAGTTTAACACCAAGATACTTTGGATTGCTATCCCTACCATTAACTTTGCTTCTCTTCTTACCCATTGTTGCCTCCTACAAT
>JAINCR010000035.1 GCA_036574215.1 Caldisericaceae bacterium | reverse complement strand
ATTTAAATCTTCTTTCAGTGAGAAGAAAGCAACAATCTCAAAAATATATCCTATGAAGTATACTATAAATCCAACAAGTAAAATTGAAAGAATTGACCCAATAAAAATAAAGTTTCCTGAAGTTTTAAAGTATTCAACTTGGGTTTCTTTTGCAACCTCTTCGTATGATTTTTTAAGAAAATATGCCCTTGCTACTAAAATACCATAAATAACTAAAGCAAAAATTACAATGGCAACTATTGCACCGACTGATAGGTTGTTAAATGTATCCCATTTTCTTTGCATTAAGAAGGGTTCTTTTGGGGAAAATCCCATGTCTCTATCAAAATAATTCCAATAAAAGCTCCCGTTTCTAAAAAATCTGATTTCTCTTAGAATAAAAGTAGAAACAAGCGCAATCCCCCCTAAAACACTTCCTACAATACTAAGAATAAAACTAACAAAAAAATTATCGTATATCTTTTTATTGTTTGTCTTCTTTGATAATTCTAACATTGCAATAAAAACAAGAACCAACCCAGTTAAACCAAATACGAAGCCACCTGCAGGAATTGTACTTAGGATTGCAAGTAGCACACCAATACCACCAAGTAGTTTAATGGTTTTTATTTCCATTTTTTCACCTCCATTTAATTTTAATACTTGAATATGAAAAAAATATGAATTTTTAGGTTTGTATTTTTAAAGTTTACTGTGAGGGTTTTAAAATGCAAAGCAAATCATAAATAGTTATTTCTGGGGTGAGGTCCTCTTGATTATTCTCACGAGGCGCATTTTTGTCTTTATGGTGTCATTCTGACGAGTTGCATTTTTGCCTACGAAGAATCCCATCGTTTTACATTCAAGGGAGTGGAATAGCCTCCTCGATACTCCCCAAAAGAATGAGATCCTTCGCTATCGCTCAGGATGACAAAGAAAAAAGTAGCTCAGGATGACAAAGAAAAAGGGGTTCAGGATGACAAGAAAAAAGGGGTTCTGGATGAGACGGGAAAACGGTAGAATATCGAGGGAGTTCCATCCAAACTTATTTAAGGACTTCATCCTCTCTAAAACGGAAGCAATTAACCCAACAAAAAAATGTAAAATTTTTCTAAAAATACCAATAGGATATTGACATACATAAAAAATTATATATAATTTACTTAGCGGAGGTGATAGATATGGCAAAAACTTATGATCCATTTGAAGAAATTAAAAAACTTGAAAGAGAAATTGATGAAATTTTCTCTTCTTTTTGGAGAGGCACAAGACCAATGCTAGCACATCCACGACATGGTGGAGAAATTGAACCTGCAACTTATAGTTTATCCTTTGTTCCTTCTGCCGATGTTATTGAAAAAGACGCCGAGATTATTGTAAAAACAGACCTCCCTGGCGTAGATAAAAAAGATGTTAAAATAAAAATAGAAGTTGATAAAGTGACAATTTCTGGTGAACTAAAGAAAGAACATAAAGAAAAAGAAGAGAATTACTTCATTGAAGAGCGTGTTTATGGAAACTTCTATAGAACAATTCCTCTTCCTGCTGAAATTGATCCCGAAAAGGCTCAAGCTAAATTCGAGAATGGAGTGCTTGAAATAACTCTCCCAAAAGTTGAAGTAGGTAAGAAAGCAAAAGAAATTACACTTGGATAATCTAATTAAAGATTAATTTTGTCCCCCACGTTGTGTGGGGGTTTTTTATTTATTAATTTCACAATTAATTGTGATGGGAAAAGCATAAAACTCCAAGGAATCTGAGCAAGAGTTAATACAAGTGATGTTTTTGCATCTAAAAATGATACTGCGAGCACCACACCTATTGTTATGTTCATAAACGTTTTTGTTGTAAAAATAGAAATCCTCTCCTTTAGATTTAGATTTGGAGTAAGAAGCAGTGGTATAGTAATAAAAGAAAGATAAACAGGTATTGCAATAAGAATGTAAATTATTGCATCTTGCGGATGTTCAATAATGAACTTACGGTTGATTGCAACAATTACTGCCCCGAGTGCGGATATAATAGATGTTGTAAAAAACTTGTTGTAAGTTATGAGCGATTTTGTTATCTTTGGTAAAAGCACTTTAAACACATTTGCTAAAACTAACGGTATAAATATCAATTTTATTAAAGTTATTCCTGTATCAAGATAATTCATATGAATGACTTTTCTTAAAAGTATAAAAAATAAGAAAGGTATGGTTATCGGGGAAACAAAATGAGTTATTATTGTAATTACTGTTGAAAGAAGAGTGTCTCCATTTAGCAGGTCTGTCATTGCAGTTGATGCAACTCCTGCTGGAACACTTGCTAACATTAACATTGAAGCAATTAAAAATACCTGGGCGTTTATGAGTTTAAAAATTGAAAACACCAATAGAGGCATTAAAATCAAGTGGAGAAAAACAATAAAAAGGATCAACTGCCATCTTTTGATATGAGTAAGTGCGTCTTTAATGTCTATTTTCAGAAATGTAAAAAATAGCACCAGCATCAAAAATATAGTTAAATAAGGTTTGAAAAATGCTAATTCTTTAAAAATTAATCCAATTGGAATGCCTAAAAATATGATAATAGAGGTATTGTCTTCAATAAAACGCACAAATTTTTTCATACATGTGATTTTACCATTTTATGTGCGTTTCTCAAATACGTTTGCAATGTTTGAAAAAGTATTTAAAAAGTTGTATAATATGTTTGCTTTTAGCAAGGGAAATTCGTAATGCCCTCCTTACGGTTTCCTCTGTTATTAGCGAATTTTATTTTATTAGGAGGTAAATATGATTAATAAAGAACAAAAAGAAGAAATTTTTAAGAAGTTTGGACGTCATGAAGGTGATACTGGTTCACCTGAAGTGCAGATCGCTATTTTAACCTTAAGGATTAATAACCTTACAGAACATCTGAAACAGTTTAAAAAAGATTTTTCATCAAGAAGAGGTCTTTTTAAACTCGTCGGTGAAAGACGTAAACTACTCAACTATCTTAAAGAAAACGATAAAGAACGATACGAAAGAATTTTGAAAGAGTTGGATTTGAGAGCGTAAGATATGGTTGAGAAAATAAGTGTTGAAGTAGGTGGAAAAGTAATTGAGTTTGAGGTTGGTAGGTTAGCAAAACAAGCAAGTGGAGCAGTGTTTGCAACATGTGGGGGCACTCAGGTGCTTGCAACCTCCACGATGGGAGATGAGCCAACCGAACCCACCGATTTCTTTCCTCTTACTGTAGATTATTTTGAAAAGATGTATGCTGCAGGCAAAATCCCTGGAGGGTTTTATAAGAGGGAAGGTAAGCCTACAGAAGAAGAAATTCTTGGTTCACGGTTGATTGATAGGCCTTTAAGGCCTATGTTTCCTATCCAATTTAGAAGACCAGTACATATTGTTGTATATGTGCTTTCGGCAGACGGAACGATTTCTCCTTCAATTCTAGGTATTAATGCAGCATCTCTTGCATCTCTTATATCTGATGAGCCTTTCTTTGAGGCAGTATCTGCAGTTAAAGTTGGTTTGATTGATGGAAAATTTGTTATCAACCCCGACGAAAACATTTTAGATGAGAGAAGTTTACTTGATTTAAGCATCGCGGGCACAAAAGATGCACTAATAATGATTGAATCTGGCTCTAAAGAGATCCCAGAGGAAACCATGTTAAAAGCAATGGAAGTTGCTTTAGAGGAGATAAAAAAGATCTCTCTTGTGCAAGAGGAATTTGCAAAAAAAATTGGTAAACCGAAGATAAGTGTGTTAGATATCGTTATTGATGAAACCTTAAAAGCAGAAATTGGATCTTCGATACTTGATAAGATAAAACTTGCACTTGAAAATAAGGAGAAATTGGCAAGAGAGAAAGCACTTGAAGAGATCAAAAAAGGTATAATAACCGAGTATGAGGAAAAGTATCCCGAAAAAATAGATGAAGTAAATTACATTTTTGATCTAATTTTAAGAGACTACATAAGAAGTGAAACCCTTAAAGGCAACCGAATTGATGGGCGAACGCCAAACGAAATCCGTCCAATCTCAATTGAGGTTGGTGTTCTTAAGAGAACTCACGGATCAGCACTTTTCACAAGGGGGCAAACTCAGGTTCTTTCCATTGCAACTCTTGGCGGTATTGGAGAAGGACAACTTATAGAATCCTTAGAAGAGGAAGAAATTACAAAAAGATATATGCACTACTACAATTTTCCACCCTTCTCTGTTGGTGAAGCAAAACCTATGAGAGGTCCAACACGAAGAGAGATTGGGCATGGAGCGCTTGCTGAAAGGGCACTTATTCCTGTGATACCTTCTAAAGAAGAGTTTCCCTACACTATTAGAGTTGTTTCTGAAGTTCTTGAATCAAACGGATCAACTTCAATGGCTTCCACGTGTGGTTCTACTCTTGCGTTAATGGATGCAGGTGTCCCTATAAAAAAACCTGTTGCAGGTATTGCAATGGGACTCATCAAAGAAGGTGATGATTTTGTTGTCCTTACCGATATACAGGGGGCAGAAGACCATCTTGGTGATATGGATTTTAAGGTGACTGGAACTGACACTGGTATTACCGCTTTACAGATGGATATAAAAATTAAGGGTATCAATATTGATATTTTAAGGATTGCTCTTGAACAGGCAAGAAAAGCAAGGTTATACATTCTTGAGAAGATTAAGGAAGTAATTCCTGCACCAAGGGAGAGTATTTCTCCATATGCTCCAAGAGTTTACATAATGCAGGTTAACACCGATAAAATAGGGCTCATCATAGGCCCTGGTGGGAAAACCATAAGAAGTATTATTGGATCAACAAACTCCGAGATAAACATTGAATCGGATGGAAAAATATTCATTACTGCACCTGATGAGAAAACCTTAAATACAATAGTGTCGAAGATTAGCGATCTTATTGCCGAACCTGAGGAAGGAAAAATTTACGAAGGCGTTATTGTGGAGTTAAAAGACTTTGGCGCATTGGTGCAGATTCTTCCTAATTATATTGGCTTGCTTCATATATCACAGGTCTCTGATAAATACATAAAGGATATTAGAAAAGAACTGCATGTAGGAGAAAAGATAAAGGTAAAAGTTGTAAAGATTGACGAGGAAGGAAAGATTCAACTTTCAGCTCGTTCAATTAAAGTTGGTGCCGATAAGAAAAGTGGAGGAAGTGTTTAATGCAAGAAATAACTAAAGTTAACACCTCTAAGTCACAAATTAGGTATTTTCTTGAAGAGAACCATAGTTTTCCTTCTGTTGCCCTTGGAGTTTTTGTTAGATCCGGCGCTCGTTACGAGGAAGATAAACTCGGTATTGCTCATTTTATTGAACATATGGTCTTTAAGGAAACAAAAAAGAGATCTGCTTTTGAAATATCCAGCGCAATCGAAAGTCTTGGTGGTGAAATCAATGCCTATACTTCTTTTGAACATTCCACATTCTATGTAAAGTTATTGAGTAAGGATATAGAGAGGGGTTTTGAAATACTCTCAGATATTCTAATAAACCCGACTTTTGATAGTGTTCTTCTTGAGAAAGAGCGACAAGTTATTTTGGAAGAGATCTTTGAATACTACGATGACCCACAAGACATTTGTCAAACAGAGGCAGTAAAATCTGTATTTGGGAATCATTCTGTTTCAAGAAATCCCTTAGGAAGCGAAGAGAGTGTCAAATCTATCACAAAAAAAGACTTACAAACTTACTTTAATAAGTTTTTTGTTAAGGATAACATATTTATTTCGGCTGTGGGGGATCTATCCAAAGAAACTTTTATAGATTTACTTGAAAAGTATTTTGGTGATTTTAAAGAAGGCAGTTTAAATATCGTAAATGATTTTCCTTCTTACAATTTTAGTGAAATAGCAATTCCTAAAGATACTACACAACTTCACATTGCAATAACCCTAAAGGGTGTGAGAAGTTTTACTCACGAAAGTTATGTGCATGCCATTTTTACAACTGCACTTGGTGGAAATATGTCTTCAAGACTCTTCCAAAAACTAAGAGAGGAGAATGGCTTTGTGTATACAGTCTATGCTTACCCTGTTAGGTTTATTGATACTGGTGCAACTGTGATTTATGCTTCTACTCTTCCAAAATATGGTCCTACTGTAAAGGACATGACTCTTGAGGAACTTGAAAATCTAAAACAAAAAGGTTTAAGCGATAAAGAATTTACAGACTCCAAGAATTTTCTTCTTGGAAATCTTATATTAGGGCTTGAAAGTAATAGCTCACGCATGCAAAAGAATGGAGTAAGTGGTCTTTTACAAGGTTATGTGAAGAATGTTGATTCAATCATTAAAGAAGTGCAATCAATAAGTAAAGATGAAGTAAACGCTTATTTAAGCAAGTGGATTGATGGGAATTACGGTGTAGTAAGAGTTGGAGATTTTGATGGATAAAAAGACTTTGTATGAAACTCTTGTTAAGAGTATACAGGAATGTAAAAAATGTGATCTATACAAAAATAAAACCCATTACGTCCCAGGCGAAGGGTCTCTTAACGCACGCATTATGTTTATAGGAGAAGGTCCTGGTAGAGAAGAAGACATGTTAGGTCGTCCTTTTGTAGGAGCAGCAGGTAAATTTTTAACAGAACTACTTAATAAAATTGGACTTGCAAGAGACGACGTCTATATTGGGAATATTGTAAAGTGTAGACCCCCAAACAATCGAGTCCCACTTCAAAATGAGATCGATGCATGTCTTCCTTATCTATTTGCTCAGATCTCCATCATTGAACCTGAGATTATTGTGATTCTTGGGAATACCCCTTTGAATGCACTCATTAATCCAAATTTAAAAATAAGTGCCGTCCATGGAAGATTTTTTGAAAAAGATGGCTACAAATTTTTTGTTACATTTCATCCTGCTGCTGCTCTTTACCATGGGGAATATAAGATGCTTTTAGAGGAAGATTTTAATAAGTTAAAAAACGAACTCAAGATGATTAAAACTTAAGGAGGTTTTTTAGATGAGAAATAAACTTTTTGTATGGTTAATTGTTCTACTTATCGTATTTGGTCTTGCAGTTTACGTTGATTACACTGCGATTTCTGCCTCAGGTAAACCACTTGAAACTTTAAACAAATTTGAAAGTTATATAGTGCCACACTTTGGACTTGATATAAAAGGTGGAGTAAGATTTGTGCTTGAGGCTGTTGATACAGGAGATGTTAAAGTTACACAGGAAGCAATGCAAACTGCTATTTCTGTTATTCAAAAAAGGGTTAACGCTCTTGGAGTCTCTGAGGCAATAGTCGTCCAAGAAAGAGGAGCAAATTGGAAAAGGATCGATGTTGAACTCCCAGGTTGGAAAGACCCTAACAAGGCAAGGGAATTAATTGGGCAAACGGCATTATTGGAATTCAAAACTGAAGATGGCAAAGTGGTGTTAACAGGTGAACATATTAAAAGCGCAACGCTTGAATTTAGCAAAGATCCTAAAAATCTTGGGCAACCGGTTATTGCCTTTCAACTTGATCCTACTGGAGCAAAGATCTTTGCAGAAGTTACACAGCAAAATATAGGAAAAACGATTTCAATTTACCTTGATAATAAGCTTCTTATGGCGCCAGTTGTGAATAGTGCTATTACCGATGGTCAAGGAATAATAGAAGGTAATTTTACCAAAGAGGAAGCTGCTAATTATGCTGCTCTTCTAAGAAGCGGTGCTTTACCAGTTAAATTGAACTTTATCCAAGAAGAAGTTGTAGGTCCTTCTTTAGGGTCGTATACCATTAAAATGGCACTTATAGGTGCCGCAGTTGCTTTTGCTTTGATTGTCATTTATATGATAATTTTCTATGGGTATTTAGGTTTACTTTCTGCCTTATCCTTGATATTTTATTTAGCATTGGAACTTGCCGTATTGTTTCTCTTTAGGGTAACTCTATCACTGCCTGCAATTGGTGGAGCTGTTCTTTCTCTTGGAATGGCAGTAGACATCAATGTCATCGTTTTTGAAAGGATGAAAGAAGAGTTAAAACTCGGTAAATCCTTAAAGAGTATCATAAACGCAGGTTTTGCAAATGCTTTACGGACTGTAATTGATTCTAACCTTACAGTTCTTGTTGGTGCTGCACTACTTTTCTATTTTGGCACAACAATTATTAAAGGATTTGCTTTAACAACAACTATAGGTATTTTGTCTGGTTTTATTTCTGGTGTATTTGTAACAAGGCTATTGGTTGAAATTCTACTTCCTGCTTCTTCTTTAAAGAAGCCTTGGATTTGGGGTATATAGGTGAGGAGGATTGTATGAGTTTTAGAGATAGAATAAAGAGTTGGGATATCGTTGGGCAGTCAAAGATCTGGTTTACTATTTCAATTATTGTTATACTGCTTGGTTTGATTTCAATGGGGATTAACTGGGTAAAAACAGGGTCTCCCTTGAATCTTGGTATTGATTTTAAGGGTGGAACGGTTTTATCCTTAGCCTGTGAAACTAAACCAGATGCACAAAAGGTAAGGGATATTGTTGCCAGTCTCGGCTATAAAGATGCAATTGTTCAAGAGGCACTTGGAAACAAAATTATTGTAAAGATTAATACAACTACTATATCAGAAGAGGATCAAACGAAAATCGAAAATGAAATTGACAAACTATATAAAATAAAAAAGGATTCTATCCAGATAACTTCTATTGCACCGGTTATTGGTGCTGAATTAATGAAAAATGGTTCCCTTGCCCTTGGACTTGCACTTCTATTTGTCCTTTTATACATCTCAATAAGGTTTGAGTATAAAATTGCTCTTTCAACTATTTTGGCTCTTTTACACGATGTTCTTGTTACCCTTGGTTTACTTTCCCTTTTCAGGGTTGAACTTAATGCGCCTTTTATCGGTGCTTTTCTTGCTATCATTACCTACTCTGTTGAAGATACTGTTGTAGTGATGGATAGAATCAGGGAAAAGCTCAAGTTTAGGCTAAAAGAGTCTTTTAGGAAACTTGTTAACGATAGTATTACAGAGGTTTGGGTTCGTTCAATGAATACATCTATAACAACTCTATTTTCATCTTTAGCGCTTCTTATTTTTGGAGGTTCTGCAATAAGAGATTTTTCTTCCACTTTCCTCATTGGTCTTATAAGTGGAACATATTCCTCTATCTATATAGCTTCGCCTCTTCTTATTCTTTTTAAAGGAGAAACAATTCAAAAAGAACTTGAAAGAAATGAAAGTGTTGTGACAGTTGTTGAAAATGCTCCAGGTAGTGTAGAATCTAAAGAAACTACGAAATTTGAAAGCGTCCAATCGGAACAAGAAGAAAAAATAACACCTCCCAAAACAACAAAAAAGAAATCAAAAAAGAATGATAAAAAGAGAAAATGAGTATAATTATTGTTAGGAGGTAGAAATGGACCTTAAAAAATTTATACGTAACATCCCAGATTTTCCCCAGAAAGGAATTTTGTTTAGAGATTTAACTCCGCTTATAGGAGATAAAGAGGCATTTAATTTTACGGTGAAATCTATTGCTAATCAATTTAAAGATTATCGAGTTGATAAAGTTGCTGCTATAGAAGCACGTGGGTTTATTATTGGAGCTCCAATTGCGGTAGAACTTGGTGCAGGTTTTGTGCCAATAAGAAAACCTGGCAAGCTTCCTTATGAGGTAATAAGGAAAGAGTTCCAACTTGAATACGGAATGTCAATACTTGAACTCCACCAAGATGCTGTTAAAAAGGGTGAAAGAGTATTAATGATTGACGATCTTCTTGCAACAGGAGGGACTGCACTTGCCGCATCAGAACTCGTTGAATCCCTTGGTGCAGAAATTGTTGGTTGGGGTTTTATTGTCATACTAAAAGGGTTGAAAGGAGAAGAGAAAATAGGGAAATACCCAATATTTTCCCTTGTTGACTTTGACTAAAGAAGAACTCTTTAAAGAACTTATAGAACAAATATCCCCTCACATCGATAGCGAGGGGATTAGACTTATTAAAGAAGCCTACGAGTTTGCTTCAGAAAAACATAAATTTCAAAAGCGAGAGTCAGGTGAAGAGTATATTATTCATCCGCTTAATGTTGCTTTGATTCTTTCTAATCTTAAACTTGATAAAGAAACTTATGCAGCGGCAATTCTCCATGATACCGTAGAAGATACAGGTGTCTCAATAGAAGAAATTAAAGAAAAATTTGGCGAAGTTGTTGCCTTTCTTGTAAATGGTGTTACAAAACTTCAAGGCTTAAGGAGTAGTTCTACAAAAGACGCCCATCTTGAAAGCCTTAGGAAGATGTTCCTTGCAATGGCACAAGACGTAAGAGTTGTTTTAATTAAACTCGCAGATAGACTTCACAACATGCGGACTTTAAACTATTTACCTGACGAGAAAAAGATTGAGATTGCAAAAGAAACTCTTGATATCTATGTCCCTCTTGCACATCGATTGGGTATTTACACAATGAAATGGGAACTTGAAGATCTAAGTTTTAGGTATTCAGAAGAAGAGAAATACAAAGAGATTGCAAGAAAGGTTGCCAAAAAAAGAGAAGAAAGAGAAGAATACGTTAATGAACTCATTAAAGAGTTAAAGCAACTTCTTAAAGAAAATGGAATCGAAGGGGAAGTAGAGGGGCGACCCAAAAATCTCTACGGTATTTACAAGAAAATGATAAGGGACCGTAAGAATTTTGAAGAAATATACGATATTATTGCTCTTAGAATTATTGTTGATGATATACCTACATGCTATCATGTGCTTGGGCTTGTAAATAATAAGTATAAACTCGTTCCTGGGCGTATAAAAGATTATATTGCTTTTCCAAAACCAAATGGATACAAATCGCTACATACAACAGTTATCACTGATTCTGGTGAGCCTTTTGAAATCCAGATAAGAACATGGGAGATGCATAGAGTTGATGAATTAGGTATCGCTGCTCACTGGAAATATAAAGAAGGTAAAAGTCTTGACAAGGATTATGAGGCAAAAATTGCTTGGTTAAGACAGATGATTGAGTGGCAGAAAGACGTCCTTTCTTCGGAAGAATTTGTAGAGATGGTTAAAGTAGATTTGTTTGCTGACGAAGTGCTTGTTTTTACCCCAAAAGGTGATGTGATAGAACTTCCACAGGATTCAACACCGGTAGATTTTGCTTTTAGAGTCCATACCGATATCGGGAATAAGTGCGTTGGTGCAAAAGTAAATGGGTCTATTGTTCCGTTGAACTATAAATTGCAAACAGGTGATAGGGTTGAGATTATTACTTCAAAAACTTCACCAGGCCCTAAACTTGATTGGCTCCAGTTTGTTAGAACTAATTCTGCAAAATCAAGAATAAAGGCTTATTTTAGAAAACTTTACGAGGAAAAGAAAAAGGAAGAAGAAGCCCATAAAGAGGAAACTAAACCTCAGGAGTTTTCTAAAGTAATTAGCCTTAAACCAAAAGAAACTAAACCTTCTGAATATTTTCCAGCAATACACGGTTCAAGTAATGTAGTCATTTCACTAGCTAAGTGTTGTAATCCAAAACCTTTTGATGAAATTGTTGGTTATGTATCGCGTGGAAGAGGTATAAAAATTCATAGAGTTGATTGTCCTAATTTGTTGAAGATCATAGAAAACGGAGGTAAGGTTATCGAAGCCTACTGGACAAAAGAAAAAGAGAAAAGTTTATATGCGTTTTTCAGGTTGACAGTAATTGATGAGCCTGGTCTTATCTATAAGATTGCAGAAATCTTTGCTAAACGTAGTATAAGTTTTGAAAATTTCCACTCTTCAAAAAAGAAGAAGGCAAAAGGCAGGGACCATGCATACATAAGGTTTAGTTGTAAAATTGATCCCAAGATTAGACTTCAAGAGATTGTAGATAACATTAGAGCACTGGAAGAAGTTGTTAAAGTGAGAGTTTCAAAAAGGTGGGTTTATGAGGACCGTAGTGCAGAGAGTGAAGACATCGAAAGTGAAAGTGAATAACGAAGTTGTATCTGAAATTGGTAAAGGTTTATTGGTATTAACTGCTTTAGAAAGGGATGATACTTTAGAAATACTCAAATGGATGGCAAATAAAATAGTGAATTTAAGAATTTTTGAAGATGACTTTTTTAAAATGAATAAATCTGTTGTAGACATTCAAGGCGAAATATTACTTGTTTCACAATTTACACTTGCAGCATACGTAAAGAAGGGCAATAGACCAAGCTTTACAGAAGCAATGGAAGAAAATACCGCAAAAGAATATTTTGAAAAATTTGTTAATTTAGTTAAAGATTTTTATCCAAAAGTTAAAACGGGTGTTTTTAAGGCACATATGGAAATTGAGCTTGTTAATGATGGACCTGTTACTATAATACTTGAGAGACATAAAAACGATTTGACTGAATAAGTTACGATACATATGATACTCTTATATTACTAGAAGGAGAGTGGAATATGTTGAAGAAAAAACTGTTACCTCTGTATACTGATACTATGAGAATATTGATAAGAGCTTCAAAGTTCAGTAGAAAGCGTTGAAGCACAGTTCAGGCTAAGGGTAATAGAGTTCTCAAAAAAGTATGGTTTTAAGGCTTCTCAAGATGCCTTCAGTGTGTCAAGAGCAACAATTGTGAGATGGAGAAGCTGTTTAAAAGAATCACAGGGAAGGCTTGATCTTGTATGGTACAATACAGAAAGACATCATAAGAGTTTAGACAATTTGACACCAATAAATTATCTGTTAAAATATTATCCTGAGTCTCAAATGTATG
>JAINCR010000034.1 GCA_036574215.1 Caldisericaceae bacterium | reverse complement strand
CATATAAAAGCTTCAATAATTGGCTCATCACGGACTGTAATTATCCAAAACGGCACACTTGCTTTAGGCACATACCAGGGTATATTTTTTATGGAGTTTGATGGTCCAAGAACAAGAGAAGTTTATGTAGAGGTAATACCTAAGTCTCTTCAAAATCCTTAAGGATACGAAGCATACTGTCAATGGAGGCTTTAAATAGTTTTTCTCCTAACTCCTTGCTCCCATTTTGAGAATCGTTTATAATACCAGTTTTTGTGATGTATTTTTCTGAAAGATCGTTTGAGACATAATAATTAGGTAGCTTTCTTTTCTCCTCGGTAAAGTATGCTTTTTTAACAAGGCTTTCGTCAAGATATATCATCATAGAAATTTCTCCTCTTCCTGCATGACCTGCATGGTCGTAAAGTGATTCTAGTTCTTTTAATAACCACCAAGAAACTGTTATGAATTTGGTGTTCTTAAGAATTGGAGCAAGTTCATCGAAAGTTGCTCTTAGAATACTTATATTCCCTCC
This sequence comes from Caldisericaceae bacterium, assembly GCA_036574215.1. Taxonomy (NCBI): domain Bacteria; kingdom Pseudomonadati; phylum Caldisericota; class Caldisericia; order Caldisericales; family Caldisericaceae; species Caldisericaceae bacterium. The sequence continues at coordinate 1,137 of JAINCR010000034.1, read as the reverse complement.
ATGTCCATTTACAAAAAAGAAGTTCCTAAATCCATGGTAATAAAGGGAGTTTATGTAGTCTTTCAAAAAATTGATTAAGTTAATAGGTGAAATAGATATCGTGCCTGTGAAATTCATCGTAATTGAGTGGCAATTTCCTACGTTGATGCTTGGTGCAACAATTCTTTCAGAAACTTTACCTAATTCAATTGCAAGGGCATCTGCTGTGATGGTGTCGGTTCCAAGGGGAAGCGCATCCGAATGTTCTTCTGTTGCTCCAATTGGTATTATGATGGTTTGATTTTTTGTGAGGTATTCTTTAACTTCCCTCATTGTCATCTTCATTAGTTCCATCTTCTCCTCCTGAATATGCTTCCATTATTTTCTTTGCTTCTTCAAAGTCAATTCTCATTACAAAAATGTTAAATTCACCACTTGGCCCAAGTAGTATGTTCGAGAAAGGATTTACTGCTAAAAAATTATTTCCCATTGGACCAGGTCTTTTAACAAGTGTTTTTATGTTGTTTGCTTCTAAAAGATTTGATAATACGTCGGCTTCAAACTCTGATGCACATGTTGTTAGAAGCACCCATTCGAAATTTGTTTCTGTTTGTTCAAAATTGTAATTGCAATTTTTGCAAATTTTTGCATCCATATCGTTTTCGGTTCCACATTTAGGGCATATTTTCATTTCTAACCTCCTTTTAAATTATATGATATTTTAATTTTTTGGTAAAATACTGTGTTTGGAGGTACAAATGGTTAGAGTTCGTTATGCTCCTTCTCCTACAGGAGAAATACATGTAGGTAATGCAAGAACAGCTATATTCAATTATCTTTTTGCTCGCCATAATGGAGGCACTTTTATTCTTCGATTGGATGATACAGATGAAAAGCGTTCTACCCCTGCTGCTATAGAGAGTATGGTAAGGGATATTACCTGGTTAGGCCTTGATTGGGATGAAGGTTATCTTAAAGAAGGACCCTACGGTCCCTATCGACAGAAAGAGAGAATCCCCATTTACAACCACTACATTGATACTCTTCTTAAAAATGGTCATGCCTATGAACTCTACTACACAGATGAAGAAGTTGAATCAATAAGAAGTGAATACGAAAAAGCTCTTAAAACATTCTCCTATAGAAAACTCAAAGAAA
>JAINCR010000033.1 GCA_036574215.1 Caldisericaceae bacterium | reverse complement strand
TTTTGTGCTTTTATTACACAGTAAAAGAAAAGAAATAATAAAAAATAAAAATGTTAAAAATTTTACATAAGATTGTAAATATATGATTTATTGTGCTATAATGTTTATGGTAAATTTTCAGTTTGGCACAACTTTTGCATATTATAAGTGGAAGGTTGTAGTTTCAGTTTGTCCTTCCGAAATTGACCTTGAAAACTGAAAATAAATTAAACGCGATTTTTACTACTTTTGGGTGTTGATGGCTTTTTGCTAACTGTTTTGCTAAGGCACTTAAGGTGCGTTTCCTTAGCAACAGGCAAAGGCTTTCAGGATTCAAAAGTAGTTTAAAAATAAAACTAAAACACTTAAAAGTGGAGGTGAGAAACGGATACAAAAACAAAGAAAAGTAAAATTTTTAAACGTTTAAAAATTTTAAAAAACTACATCGCTTTTGAAAGGAGGCGAAACATTATTATGAGAAAATTTCTAAGTATTTTACTTGTTGTTGCAATGGTGTTTTCTCTTGTTGTGGTAGGCAAGGTTCCAGTAGCAAAAGCAAATATTACTGGTTTAAGAACTGTATCAGATGATACAAATCTTCCTACCTATGTAATGGGTGAGCTCATTACAGGAAAGACTACTGTAGCGGGGAATGTTTACTTAAAAGATGTATCCGGGAATATTCTTGATAACTATTATCTTTCTAGTCCGGGTAATTTTGTATTGAGAACAAGCCAATCGAATATAAAAGAAGGAAAATATTATGTAGAAGATAGTGTTCCTTCTGATGTCTATGTCTATCTTAAATACAATATCTCCAATGTGACTCCTGCTTCTGCACCGGCAGTTGGTGATAATGTCCTTGTTTCAGGAAGGCTCTATCTTGGCGATACAGCACAAACAAACGTTGAGGATGGAACAACTGTTATTCTTGCTTATGAAAGTGATCCTGATACACATACATGGACTGTTGTTACGACTGGAACAACTTTAAACGGCTACTTTAACTTCTATGCAACATTTGCTAATGCTGCAAGATATGCCTTGTTTGTAAATGATGGTTATGCTCCAGATGCTTCAACTAGTGGGACATTT
>JAINCR010000032.1 GCA_036574215.1 Caldisericaceae bacterium | reverse complement strand
CAATTATTGGGTTTAAGTAGATAAAAGTTGCAGTAGTAGAAGCTTCTTTGTATTCAAGCGCCTTAAACCACACAGTGTAGCCTATAAGGATACTCAAAATACCAAGGTATAGTATAGCAAAAATCGTTGTTTTATTGATCGTTAATAGTTTTTGTATGTGACTAACATTAGTAAAAGGAATAAGTAAAATTGTGCCAAAGAACAAACCAAGTGTGTTTAATTCGATCGGTTTAAAGTGTTTGTAAGTCGATTTGGAAATTACTGTTGCAAGAGCCCATGAAGTTACTGCTAAAAGGCTTAAAAACACTCCTAAAATGTTTTCGATTTTGAAACTATTGGAAATGCCGTATGTAAGAGTAATTACTCCTATAAAAGAGATGATAAGCCCAAGAATTCTTTTTTGTTCTAATTTTTCTTTAAGAATAAGCGTAGAGAGAATACTAGTAATGATGGGACTGAATCCTGCAATTAGTGCTGCAACGGATGCATTAATCATTGTTTCTGCAGTGTTTAAAGCAAGATGGTATGAAGGGACGATGAGTATTCCAATTAAAAGGATTTTTAAAAAAATACTTAAACTTTTAATTTTCTTTAAGCCCGTATAAAGTTCTTTGAATAAAAATAGAAATGGAAAGACAATAAAAAACCTTGCTAAAACAAGTGCTAAAGGAGTAAGTTGTCTTTGTGCGATTTTTATAAAAGTATAGGAATTTGCCCAAATCAAAAATAGTAAAAATAAACTTGTGTTTACTATAATACTTTTCTTATTTTCCATAGACCGCCTTTATTTATGAGTTTATAATAATATGGTTAATTATACCATAAAAGTGTGTTGATTTTGTTGCAAAACAATTCAAAATCTGTATAATAATTTGGTAACTTTCGAAAAATGAAAGGGGTTGATTAAATATGAAGGAAGTTATTAAGGAAATTGAAAACGAGTATATTAAGGAAAGACCTGAATTTAGTGTAGGCGATACCGTAAGGGTACATGTAAGAGTGAAAGAAAGCGGAAAAGAAAGAGTTCAAGTATTTGAAGGCGTGGTAATTGCCAAAAGTTCGGGTAATATTAACGCATCATTTACTGTAAGGAAAGTGTCATACGGTGTTGGTGTCGAAAGAGTTTTTCCCTTACATTCGCCTTTAATTAAGAAGATTGAAACAAAAAGAAAAGGTGATGTCCGAAGAGCAAAGCTTTACTACCTTAGAAGTAGGGTTGGTAAAGCCCAAGTTGTTAAGGAAAAAGTTGAAACACCAAACAAAGAAAAGGTAGAGAAAAATAGCGAAGAGTAATAATGGATGATTTTGTAAAAGAAATTCGAAACTGGATTATTTTATTAGTAAGTGCATTCCTATTGTCGTTTTTAATAAGGGCTTATGTAATACAACCCTATAGAGTGGAAATGACCTCAATGGTTTCAACTCTTCAACCTAATGACCTTGTTTTGGTAGAAAAGATATCTTACAGATTCTATAAACCTCAAAGAGGCGATATTGTTGTCTTTACTCCTCCAAATAACTCAACTGATAAGTATATCAAAAGAGTAATTGGTCTTCCCAATGAAACTATTTCAATTCAAAATGGTGTTGTTTTCATTAACGATAAACCATTAAAAGAACCTTATATAAACTCACCTATGCAGGATATGGGGGAAGTTAAGATACCCTCTGATTCAGTTTTTGTTATGGGAGATAATAGGTCAGTGAGTCTTGATTCACGTTCATTTGGTCCTATTAAAATTTCAAGTATTATTGGAAAGGCAATTGTTGTATATTGGCCCTTAAATCACCTTAAATATTTACTTGCGTATAGTGGAGAAAATCCTTAAAGTCGGAGTAGATGAGGTTGGAAGAGGCCCTTTAGCAGGGCCTGTAGTTTCCGCAGCCGTTGCAATTACAACCAAAATAGAAGGAATTAAAGACTCAAAAAAACTTTCTCCTAAGAAACGACTTTCTCTCTTTTATGAAATCATCAATAAAGCAGTTTCCGTAGGTGTTGGTGTTGCTACTGTTGAAGAAATTGATAAGCTAAACATACTAAATGCAACTTTACTTTCTATGAAACGTGCCTTGGAAAGTTTTGAAATTTCTCTAAAAAATAAGGAAAGCGGCTCTTATTCAATTTTTGTTTTGGTTGACGGTAATAAAAAAATTAATGACATTCCTTTTAAGCAAAAGACTGTTGTTTCTGGTGATTCCTTTATCTACGAGATAAGTTGTGCTTCTATTGTTGCAAAAGTCTATAGGGATTGGATTATGGATAGTCTTGCGGATGTTTTTCCTCACTACGGGTTTGAAAAAAATAAAGGGTATGGAACAAAAGAACATTTTAAAGCAATTGAAACCCATGGAAAAACACCAATTCACAGGGAGAAATTTTTAAGGAAGTTATATAGTGAAAAACTCTTTGGGTAGAATAGGAGAAGAAAAGGCAGTCCGATTTCTTAAAGAGAACAAATTCAAAATTCTTGAAAGGAATTATAGAACGCCTTTTGGAGAAATAGACATAATAGCAGAAAAGTTGAAAACACTATATTTTGTTGAGGTAAAAACAAGGAGCAGTGTTTTATTCGGTAGAGGTAGTGAAGCAATAGGAGAGACAAAAATTAGTCACATCAAAAATTCAATTGACTTCTACCTTAAAGGAAGAGATGTAGACTATAAAATAGCAGTCATTGACATCTTAAAATCAGGTGATACCTTTGAGATCAACTTTTTTACAGATATTTTTTAAATTGGCTGGGGCGGAAGGATTCGAACCTTCGAATGACGGATCCAAAGTCCGTTGCCTTACCGCTTGGCTACGCCCCAATACCTTTATATTTTACTGATTTTTAAGGAGATGTCAAGAGGGGATATACACTAAATGAGTTTCTCTTCTGTTCGGTTGTTAAGACACGTAAACTCTTTAATAGGTTTTCTTTAACTAAAAAAGATTTCGTATATAATGTAAAAAGATAGAATAATTGCGATATAAAAATTTAAAATAAATGAGGAAAAAAATGAAAGACGAATTTAAGATTATTCCCTTAGGTGGAATAGGAGAAATTGGTAAAAATGCAACTCTTCTTGAGTATAGAGGAGATTTAGCTATTGTTGACTTTGGGTTTAAGTTTCCACCACCAGATCTTTTTGGTGTTGATTTTATAATTCCCGATTACAATTACATATTGAAAAATAAAAATAAGCTCAAGGCAATTGTGCTTACACATGGTCATCTCGACCACATCGGTGGTTTGAAATACTTATTAGAAGAGGTAAAGCCATCGATAATTTTAGGTTCTGATCTAACTTTGGGTTTGGTGAAAGAAAATATTCCACCAAAATTGAAAAGTAGCCTAAATTTTCAAGTTGTCAAGGCAAGGGATGTTGTTAAAATAGGTAATTTTGAGTTTACCTTTATTTCCGTTACTCATAGTATCCCTGCAAGTTTTGGTGTTGTTGTAAAAACTAATGAGGGAAGAGTCTTTTTTACAGGTGATTATAAATTTGATGCAATACCTATTGACGGTAAACCCATGGATATTGAAAAACTCGAAAGTATTGCAAGAGAAGGAATTGATGTGCTTTTTTCTGATTCAACGAACGCTGATGAAAGTGGTTTAACTGGTTCCGAATCAATAGTTGGGCAGAATCTTTACAAAATTATGGAGAAAGCACCTGGAAGGATAATAGTTGGAACATTCTCAACAAATATCCATAGGATTCAACAAATTATTGATATCTCCGAAAGACTTGGAAGAAAAATTGCTTTTGATGGAAGAAGTATAATTGAATCTACAAAAATTGCACAGAAACTCGGATATTTGAAAATTAATAAAGATTTTGAAATTGATATTTCACAAGTTAATTCTCTACCTAAAAAAATGGTAACAATCATTACCACAGGAACACAGGGAGAGCCGATGTCTGGTCTTGTAAGAATTTCTAACGGAGAGCACAACGGTATAAAAATTACAAAGGGAGATGTGGTTATAATCTCAGCTGACCCAATTCCAGGAAATGAAAGGCTTATTTCAGATGTTGTGAATAATCTGTTTAGGCTTGGAGCATTTGTTTACTACCGAAAAGAAGATGGAATACATGTGTCAGGCCACTGTTCCCAAGAAGACATTAGGTTTATGATTAACCTTACCAAACCGAAGTATTTTGTTCCAGTTCATGGGGAATATAAACACTTAGTTTTTGCAAAGAAAATTGCAGAAGATGAGGGTATAAATCCTCAGCACATCTTTATTCTTGAGAATGGTTCAGGGGTATCTTTAAGTGCTCATCAACTAAAAAGAATACCAAAAATTTCTCTTGGTGAAATTCTTATAGAGGGTAATCTAAAATTTATTGTGAAAAACCAAGATGAACTAACACATATAGGAGAAAGAAGAGAACTTGCAAGTAAAGGGATTCTCCTTGTAATGGTATTTTTGAAGAAGAATAGACAATTAGCTCGTCCGATACATATCGAGATGAGAGGCTTTGTCCTTCCTAAGGGAACTGAGGGTGAAATATTGAAAAAGATAAAACTTGAAGTTGAAAAGATTATTAACAGTTTTGCGAAAACAAAAAATTTTGATAGTCTTTCAAAAGAAATCGAAGGTAAAGTTAAAGGAATCTTGAAGCAAAACGTCAAACCACCAATGGTGATATCAACGATCCTAACTGAAAAATAGGCGGGAGTGGCGGAACGGCAGACGCGCTGGATTCAGGTTCCAGTGGGTAACCCCCGTAAGGGTTCAAATCCCTTCTCCCGCACCAATCTCTATAACTACTTTCATTTAGTTTGAAAAATGAAAAAATGTTCGTATAATATGTTGAGGTGTATTCATGGAAAGAAAACTTACTAAAAAGCAGCAGGCAGTTTTGAATGCAATTGTTGACTTTACATCTCAAGGTGTTTCCCCAACTTATAGGGAACTAAAAGAGAAATTGGGTTTAAAATCTGTTGCAACAGTCCACGGTTATATAAAGAGATTAGAAAAAATTGGATATGTGAAAACCCAAGGCAAAGCTAGGTCAATCACAGTCCTTGCACCAGTCATTAATAAATTTCCACTTGTAGGCTCAGTGCATGCTGGTGATCCTGTAGTTGCAGTTGAGGAAATTCAAGGTTTCTTACCTTTTCCTATTGATCCAAGGAGGCACCCACATGCGTTTGTTTTGAAGGTTAGAGGAGATAGTATGGTCAATTCTCATATCGAGGACGGCGATCTTGTCATTGTGGACCCAGATATCCCTGTTTTAGAGGGTGATATCTGTGTTGCAGTAATTGGAGATGAGGCAACCGTCAAAAGGGTGAAGAAATTTAAAGATGGTGTTTACCTTGTTCCTGAAAATCCTGCGTATAAACCCATATTTATTACAAGGGATGTAAAAATTATTGGGAAGGTTATTGGCTTATATAGAGGAATTTCTAAGTAATTTGCATTTGGGTGTGTTTTTTAGGCTACAGAATTTGCAGTATTCAAAAGATTCAACCTCAAATTCGTAATTTTGAGTTTTGTATTTTTTGAAAAATTTTTTTAGTTCCGAAGTTATTAGATTGAGAACATTATTTATTAAATCTTCGTCTAACTCTTCTGAATTAATCCAGTTCTTTTCAAAATATAAGACTGTTGGTATTACTTTACGGTTGTATGCTTCTTTTAAGCCCTTGTAATAAAGTGATAATTGAATTGTATCGTCATTAACATTTTCACTTTTAGTTTTGTAATCTATGAGTCTTAATTTTTCTCCATCATTAATTAAAACGTCAATTCTGCCTTTTATGTATAGATTTTTAAACAGTTCAAACTTAATTGGTTTTTCTGGGAAAGTAAATATCTGTGTATTTTTAGTTTTTTCTATGATACTTGCAATGTATCCAGAAAAATTGTCCAAAAACTCCATAATTTCATCGTAAGATGAAAGTCTGTCGGTCTCTAACTCTTTTTTTACAGAATTAAAGAAAAGACTTCTCAAGTAATAATAAATCTCATTAAACGATTTTTTTTCTAAGCTCCTTTCAAATAGATTTGCTTCAAAATACCTTGCAAAGTCACTTAGAATTTTATGTGTTTTTATGCCAGTGTAGGTTGACTTTTCAAATCTAAAATTAACCTTTTTACCATCAAGTTTATACGCAAAGGCTCTTTTGCATTTCGTAAAAGTAAGCACATCAGAAACTGAAATTTCAAGCGGGCTTTCTAAGTATGAAATAGTCTCCGTCATCTCTTTCTTTTACTTCAAATTCGTTCAATTCTTTTAGTTTCTCTATAATCAATTCTCTCACCTCAGGTGTTTCAGATTGTGTGTATGTTGAAAGTCGGACTATCATAACACGTCTTTGTAAATCTTTCTTGATGCGTTCTAAGATGTTTAAAATCTCCGGGTTATTTATTTCTTTTGTCTTAGGCAAGCATTCTATCACAAAATTTTTTACAAAGTCTTTTACTTCTTTTAAATCTAACTCATAATCTTGTGACTCGGTATAACTTAATAGTTCGTATGCGGCAATAATTTCTTTTCCTTCAACTTCTGTAAAGTACCTTACTTGTATGTTATCCTTTTGGATAATGGCGTAAGATTTTCTTTTTTCGGTAATGGTTTTATCTTTTTCTCTTACAAGCGTAATTATGCTAAATTTCTTTTTTCTTTTTAGAGCAGATAATTTTTTTACTGTGCTAAAGTAGGTGTGTGAGTTGTCTATAGCAATGATTTTATCGTTAACTTGTATGATTAACTTTTTACTTCTCTCGTATAATCTTTTTCCATTGAGAAGAGCAATCAGTAATTCACCAAATCTTTCGTCAAATTTAAAGACTTCATATTTTGTTTTTTGGAGGATTTTATTAAAAATTTCTTTTACCGTTTCTTTTTTTACTGAAATTTGTTCTCCGTTAAGCAACTGATCTGCAAGTTTTATTACGCCTCTTGGAGACCTAATTCTATATTCTTCCATTAATCTTCTTAGTTTATTTTCATCAAATGGAAATAAGGCGTTATCAGGCTTAAAAGAAAGAAGTGAAAAATAGTGGGCGTTTCTTTTTTTAATTATCTCTAAACCTTCGTCAAATGTCATTGGTTTTAGAGTTGCAACCTTTGTTAATCTTTGCTGTAAATGTTGCGGTAAAAAACCTCTCCATTTTTGGAATATCTGGGTTTGAGCACTTAAAAGAAGTGCAACATTTGTTGAATTAATTACAAAATCAATGATAGTTTCCAGTGTATTTTTAATTTCGTCTTGAGATAAGTGCGAGTCTATATGTTCTAATTGGTCAATTGAAATGAGAATTGGAAAAGGGCTAATAAGGACTAAACTTGCAAGCATCTCTTCTGCTATGTCCTCGTTAATTGCAAAACCACTTGAAAGTGAAATTTTTTTCGTGCTTTCTTTGTCTAAATTTCCTTCGTTAATTAAGTCCAAAAGAATATCGTATGTTTCTTCGTTAATAAGCGCACTGAGTATTGGTTTTAAGTATATTTTTCCAAGTTGTTTTTCACTTTTCTCTTTTATGAATTTTAAGGTTTCGTTAATTATGTAAGATCTAAGCACCTTTTGGTCTTCTTTATTGATTGAAGTAAATGTAATGTATGTAGAGTAAGGGAGAGTTTTATTCTCTTGGTGTTTAATTTCCTCAATAAGTGCTTTGAGTTTGCCTTTTACTTTTTCTTCGGGATAATTTCTTAACCCAATTTTTATGATTTCACCTTTAATGTGGTTAATAGGTTTTGATTTTAATTCTGGGTGGGTTGTTTCAAAACAACTAAAAAGGCTTTTTAGTAAAGAAGAGTAAATCTGTTTTGAGTTTACAGATTTTGGATTGTATAAAGCAAATAAAAAACGCTCTTTTTCTGCATTTCTGTATATTCTTGCAAGTAGATGCGATTTGCCACTTCCTGGTTCTCCTTGAATAACGTGAATTTCTGGCTTTTTAGTTTTTTTAACTGCTTCTAAAGTTGATATAATGTCGTTAAATGAATCTTTATTGATACTTTCAACATCAATAATATCGTTTGTAAGTGGATCTTTTACAACACTATCCGAAAAAGGTCTAAGTTTTTTAAATTCTTCTAAAATTGTCTTTTCATCCATGTTATGAAATAAAGCAGTCGCCCTTGGTAGTTTATCCCTCTGTTGCTATCTTCAAAATCGTTTTTATTATCAAGTGTCTGAAGGTAGATGATTTCTTTCCTATCAAGTTCAAGAAGAAGTTCATCAATTTCATTCTCACTTATGTTATATTTTTCAAGTATCTCATCTTTGAATAGGGGTAAGGGGATTGAGTCTCCAAAATTATGGGTTGCATTGAGATTATCATAAATGATGAGTAAATCATCTATACTCGGTTTTTGGCTGGTAATACCCTTTTCCTTTTTAAGATATAAAAACACATCATCAACGTATTCGTACACTCTATCTATTTCGTTTTTGAGTTCGGCGATCTTACCTTTTAGAGAGTCAATTTCCTTGAAAATTTCTTTTTTCGTTTTTTCAAGCTCTTCAAGGCTAACAAATGCACTTTCTTTTTCTTCGAATGACTTTGCAAAGAGTCTACCTCTTTTATCAATAATCTTATTTTCTTTTGTTAATGCTTCTACCAACGCCTCTAACTCTTCTTTTTTAATTTTTATCTTTTTTCTTAATTCACTTTTTGTTATGCCTTCTTTACCTTTTTCCTCGACCTTTTTTAAAATTAAATTTTTGTCTACCATGATTTACCCCTCAATAATTTTAGTTTTTAAGACGTTCGTAAAATGTTTCTTCATGTATGCTTCGTCTTCTTTTGTTATTCCTTTTGTCCCTTTCCACGGTATAAACACTTCATAACCTCTTAGAATTGCATCAGATGCTGTATAGTGGACACAAATATTCGTTGCAACACCTACAATGTACAGTTTATCAACATTTAATGCTTTTAGAGTTTCATCTAAGTTTGTGCTAAAGAATCCAGAATAAGTTTTCTTTTTTATCACAATATCTTTTTCACTATTTTTTAATTCATCAACAATTTCTGCTCCTTCTGTTCCTTCAACGCAGTGAGGAGGCCAGATATTAAACTCTTTGTCGTTTGCATCGTGGCTATCACAAATATAAATTACTGGGTTATTTTCTTTAACGAATTCTTCTTTTAGGCTTTTAATGTATGGTATAATAGTTTTTGCACCATCTATTCTTAATGCACCCCAATCTTCAACAAAATCTTTAAGCATATCTACGATTATTAATGCTCTCATCTAAACCTCCATACTTTTAATAGAGTTTATTACATCTTGAACATGTCCGTTAACTTTTACTTTCCTATAAATCTTCCTTATGATACCTTCTTTATCAATTATAATCGTTGTTCTTTCAATTCCAAAGTAAGTTTTTCCATACATACTCTTTTTTACATACACTTCGTAAGTCTTACAAACAGAGTAATCGGTATCAGACAGAAGAACAAAAGGCAAGTTTTCTTTCTCAATGAATTTTTTTAAGGTTTCAGGTTTGTCTCCACTTATTCCAATAACTTCGGCATTTAACTCTTTTAGAATTTCGTAGTTGTCTCTAAAGTCATCTGCTTCTTTAGTGCAGCCAGATGTAAGAGCTTTCGGGTAAAAATAGAGCACTACCGTTTTTCCCCTATAATCGCTCAGTCTATGTGTTTTGTTGTAAGCATCTTGTAATTCGAAATCTGTTGCTTTCTCATTAATGTTTACCATTTTAACCTCCTTATTTTATTATAATCCTATAGTGTTCCATAAAATAGGTTTTTTGAAAAAAAATTCTCCGTCATTTAGTTTTACCAAAACTAAGATTTTATCAATAAGTTAAATTGGGAGAAGTATCGCGGGGAATTTTTCACCCTTTTAGCAAAAAAAAATAAGATCCTTCAGTTTCACACTTGCTTTCACAAGGAAAAAATTGCAGAATAACACTCACCACTTCATCCTAAAGTTTTCTGTTTGTTATCCTTAGCACTCTTTTTCTTAGTTTCCCTGAATCCTCCTACCTTGTCATCCTATTTCTTTTTCCCTTGTCATCCTATTTCTTTTTCCCTTGTCATCCTATTTCTTATTCCCATGTCACCCTATTTCTTTTTCCCCTGTCATCCTATTTCTTTTTCCCCTGTCATCCTATTTCTTTTTCCCCTGTCATCCTATTTCTTTTTCCCCTGTCACCCTGA
>JAINCR010000031.1 GCA_036574215.1 Caldisericaceae bacterium | reverse complement strand
GTATGTGACCATGACATATAGATCGTTTTGCCAATTCCATTTGCTTGAAAGTTTGTAGGAGCTGCTGGGAGAGTGAGCTTTGAAACACCCGAGGAAATTAATGAAACATCATCAGTTATATGTGTGTTGTCTTTTCTTAGTGCAATTATAAAGTAGGTGTATTTTTTATTCGAGAATACAGTTGTATCTGTAAATATTGTGGAAGATGATGCAAGGTTATCTATAATTTTTGCGCCTATTTATTTAAAGTTGAATAAAAATTTTTATTATTCTGTTATCGTTGTATAATTTGTGTAGTAATAATTATTAAAAGGAGGTTAGAATGGCAGGGAATCTTTATGAAGACCAAAAGGCAATGGGCGAAAAAGCGATGGATTTTCACAGGGCAATTTCATCTTTAATGGAAGAACTTGAAGCAATTGACTACTACAACCAGAGAATTGCTGTAACAACTGATGAAGATTTAAAGAAAATACTCATTCACAATAGAGATGAAGAAAAAGAACATGCTGCAATGCTAATTGAGTATTTAAGACGAATCGATCCAAAATTTGAGCATGAATTGAAAGACTATCTTTTCACATCAAAAGATTTTGGTGAAATGGGATAAACAGGATAAATATTTTTACTTATGCTAACAACTGATTACCATGCAAGGACTATTCCCGTAGGTATTGCTCTTTTTGAAGGCTTACATGGTGAAATTCCCTGGGGACAGATTATGGCAACTTCAACAATTGTATCAATTCCTTTAATTATATTAACTTTGATATTCCAGTGATATTGTTGAAGGTCTTACAGCAGGTGCAACAAAAGGTTAATTTTTTTGTTAAATGATTTAAAGTAAGAGAGATGAAAGATGGACAAAAAAGTTTTCAAATTTTATTCAGAGTATCATCTTGTGTTTTTATTAGGTTTAAAAGCAAAAAATTTAAAGGAGCTTAAAGAAGGCATAAAGAAAGTTCCTGAATCGTCAATATACTACCACACTCACAGGTTTTTACAGCAGCACTTTTATCTTTCTCCAGAACCTCCAAATGACTTTGCCTATTGGATAACGAACGTATTAAACATAAAGGAGTTGGGAGAGATTTTAGCAAGCATTGATGCAATAAGTTTTAGCAATTTAGAAGACCTTAGAAATGAATTTGTAAACTTATTAGAAAATTATCTTGAAGGAGAAGGATTTGATAGAAACTGTCTTCCTGGACAAGAATTTCACTTTATGAGCTGTAGAACGTTTGTAATCCCAACAAAATATGTTGCTCATGACTTAAAGGAATTTAAAGAAATCATTGAGAAAATAAGTTTTAATTCGATTTATTATCATATTTTTGAAGCAAGACTCAGAAGGAAAATTCCTGGAAACGACTTTTCTGAATGGTTTAAAATGCTCGGATTAAATGACCTTTCAAAAGAAATTTTAAAGTTAGACCCGTATACAATGACTTCCACAGAATTAAGGAACAAAATTATAAAGGTGGTAGAGAAATATGCCTAAATTAGAAGACTATGCTCCCATTGTAGGACAAGATGTTATAGATGACCTTTATTTACTTTCGGAAAGACTCCGTGACAAGATTATTACAAATATTAATTCTACAGCAGTTGGAGGAGGTGTAGCAGAAATTTTATCAAGGATGGTTCCCTTATTAAATCAACTGGGAATTAATGCAAAATGGGAAGTGATTAAAGGTGATGAAAAATTTTTCAATATCACAAAGAGAATTCATAATGCTCTTCACGGAGTAAATATCACACTTTTACAAGATGAGTTTGATTATTTTCTTGAAGTAAATAGGAAAAATGCAAAAGAATTAAATCTTCATGGTGATATATTTTTTATCCATGATCCACAACCTATTGCCCTAATAGAAGAAAGAAATAAAGTGGGCGGAAAGTGGGCATGGAGGTGTCATATTGATTTTACTACCCCACAAAAAGAGGTGATTAACTTCTTAAAAAAGTATATAAAGAAGTATGATGCATCAGTTTTTTCTGCTCCTGTTTTTGCAAGAAAGGATATTAGTATACCTAAAGTCCTTATTTCTCCATCGATAGATCCTCTAAGTGATAAAAACAAAGATCTTCCAAAAGAAAAGGTTGAAGAAATCGTTGAAAGTTTTGGTATTGATCTTGAAAGGCCAATTGTAACTCAAATTTCAAGGTTTGATTATTTAAAGGACCCTGTTGGTGTTATAAAAGTGTATAAAAAGGTAAAGAAGTATATAGATTGCCAGTTAGTGCTTGCTGGTGGTGGCGCAACAGATGACCCAGAAGGGATGAAAGTGCTTGAAAGTGTAAAAGAGGCAGCAGCAGATGATAAAGATATCCATGTTCTCTTATTGCCTCCAGACAGTAATATTGAAATTAATGCATTACAAAGAGCCTCAACTGTTGTGCTTCAAAAATCATTGAGAGAAGGTTTTGGTTTAACTGTTGCAGAAGCCTTATGGAAATCAAAACCAGTTATTGCCTCTGCTGTAGGAGGTATACCTCTTCAAATAACCCATAAGTATTCAGGAATTCTTACATATACAATAGATGGGACCGCTTATTATTTAAAGCAACTTTTAAATGAGAAGGAGTTCAGAGAAAAACTCGGTAAAAATGGACATGAGCATATAAAGAACAACTTCTTAATAACAAGGCATTTACGTGAGTATCTTTTGCTTTTCTTATCGTTATTCTATACTCAAGATATTGTGTATCAGTAGAAATTTTAAAAATTTACCTTTTGTAAAAAGCCCAATTTCTTATATTTAATGCACCTTGAAAAGGTGCACAATTTTTAATTAAGCCTTTTTGTATATAACTATATTTAAAGTAATCGTTAGTATTGTTGTTAGTATAAATGTCAGCATAATTCCTTTTGTTGTCCAAAGAGTATAATAAGATAGAATGAGATATTCAACAAGAAAAACTCCTAAAAGAAGAATAAAAAAGTAAGTAATTTTCATTTTTGAAAAGTAATAGATCTGGCATACTATGGATAAAAGAAATAGTGCAATTGCAATGTAGGAAAAGACAATAGGAGTGTTTAAGAAGGTTTTGCCAATTAACTCTGATGCAATTAACGCTATACTTGGCGAAAACCCCACAGTAATGCTACAAACTATGAAGGCAATAAGCATTTTCCGTGAGACACTATTTAGAACTGATTCTTCATAAACGTATTTTTTATCTAAAATAGGAAAAATAGAAACAAAAGAGAGCGTAAGAAGTATGAAATGGATACCAACTAAAATACCAAACTCTCTTGTGCTTAAGCTGTTGTCTATATGGAGTAGTAGTCCTAAGTGAGTAAGCATTAACATTGAAAGTGCCCAGAGATTGTTACTTGCAACTTCTTTTGTAAGTTTTAGGATGGGCTCATTTTCTTCCATTTTTAC
>JAINCR010000030.1 GCA_036574215.1 Caldisericaceae bacterium | reverse complement strand
AATTTTGAAAAAGTTGATATATCAACTTTTTCAAAATTTTAGTTTAACTTTTCACTTTTTCTACTTTTTCTCATTTCTAACTTTTATTGTCCTCTTTAAAATTAATTTATTGTAATTGAGTTTTCTTTTTGAAACCTTTTTGGGGATCTTTGCTAACACTTTTATGTTTATAACAATAGAGTTCTTGAGTGCTTGTATTACTACTCTCCACCTTCACCTGTATCGAGATTTTCTCAATCCATACAACAACTTTACTTTGTCTAACTTTCTTTCAATACTCATCTGCAACTTCAAGGTCTCAACAAAATATTTGTCTCTGTCAACTGCTCTAAGTTTTAGTCATCACTTACAAATATTTACTTCTCTCTTTTTTGTTTTGGCAATTTTGTTAGATTTGAACTTTCATTACCGTGAAGGATATAAACATAGGTAATAAGACTTCCCATAAAAGTGGTAAGACAACCCACAATGTTATGTTGTAACCTTTTCTTTGTGGAAGAAAGCACAAAGTCCCTGCGGTCATTCTGAGGGCGTAAGCCCGAAGAATCTCATCCTTTTGTGTTTTTCTATTACTTGGAGAAGTCTTGAGAGGGTGTCTTTTACCCCCTCAAATATGAGATCCTTCGCTATCGCTCAGGATGACAAAGAAAAGGGATACTCAGGATGACAAAGAAAAGGGAAACAGGATGACAAAGAAAAGGGATGCTCAGGATAATAAAAAAAAGAGGGTCAGGATGACAAAGAAAAGCGTTCAGGATGACATGATTCTGGGTGACATAATTCAGGGTGCCAAGAACTTGTCCTGTTATCCACTTTGTGTAAGCAAGCACTTGTTTTAGGATAGGAGTTTATAAGAGCGCTCTACACAAAACCTTGAAAAAAATATTAAATGACGTTATAATAAGTTGACGCGCCTATAGCTCAACTGGATAGAGCAACGGTCTACGGAACCGTGGGTTGCGGGTTCGACTCCTGCTAGGCGCGCCAATTTTTTAAGATTTATTCTTCTTAGTATTATCAAGCATAGGCATCTTAATACCATGCTTTTTTGCTGTTTGAATGGCTATTTCATAGCCTGCATCTGCATGTCGAACAACACCGCTTGCTGGATCATTATGGAGGACCCTTGATATTTTTTCATGTGCAAGGTCTGTTCCGTCTGCAACTACTACAAAGCCTGCATGTATTGAATATCCAATTCCTACTCCTCCACCATGATGGACTGATACCCATGTCGCTCCAGATGATGCATTGAGTAGGGCGTTTAAAATAGGCCAATCTGCTATTGCATCTGAACCATCAAGCATCTTTTCAGTTTCCCTGTATGGAGAGGCAACAGATCCAGTATCGTGGTGGTCTCTACCTATTACAATTGGTGCCTTTAGTTTCCCTTCTTTTAAAAGTTTATTAATCTCAAGTCCAAATGTTTCTCTTTCTCCTTGTCCAAGCCAGCATATCCTTGCGGGAAGTCCCTGGAAGTGCACTTTTTTGTGGGCAAGATCTATCCATTTCTTTAAGTGCTCATCATATGGGAAAAGATTCAAGACAACTTCATCTGTAGTGTAGATGTCCTCTGGATCTCCAGATAAAGCAGCCCATCTAAAAGGACCTTTACCTTCCGCAAAAAGTGGTCTAATGTATTCTGGAACATATCCAGGAATTTCAAAAGCATCCTCTGCTCCATGGTCGTAGGCATTCCTTCTAAGGTTATTTCCGTATTCAAATACTTTTGAACCCGCCTTTTTCATTTCAACAATAGCATTTACGTGCTCTACCATTGATTCATACACTCTTTTTAGATATCCATCTTTTTCCTGTTTCCTTATTATGCTTGCTTCTTCAACACTTAAACCTTTCGGGATATACCCATTAAGAGGATCATGTGCTGCAGTTTGGTCAGTTACAATATCTGGTATGAAACCATCTTTAATCATTTTAGGTAAGATATCTACAATATTTGCATGAAGGCCAATTGATATTGGTGTTCCTTTTTCTTTATTTTCCAAAGCAATCTTAAT
>JAINCR010000029.1 GCA_036574215.1 Caldisericaceae bacterium | reverse complement strand
TTTAAAGATTTACTCCGTGATGAAAAGCATCTCTATTGCCTCTTTAAATGTTCAGTCAAAGTTAAAAGGCGTTGTAGGAGTTGTTAATGAAACTATCTCAAATATGTACATCAAAAGTTTCACCAATATTGACCCAAATATTATTAAAAACCCAATTTTAGTTAAAGAATTTACCGTTATAAAAGGTGTTGTTACCTCTGTTTCTCCCGAAGTAATCCAAAATTTGCTTATGTCACAAATTATTTTTATACCAATTGTTCTTGCGTTCGTAATTATTTTCGCTTCACAGACGATTGCAAGTCTTATAGCAAGCGAAAAAGAAAATAAAACTCTTGAAACACTCATGACGGTGCCTATTAAAAGGCCTTTAATAATACTTTCAAAGATGCTTGCCTCATCAATTATGGCGCTTATTATATCTTTCTTCTATCTTATAGGAATGTTGAACTACCTACGTGGAGTTTCAATGGGTGAAATAGGAAATGCCCAAACATCAAAAGTCCTTGAAAGCATTGGATTATCTTTTACGCCCATTCAATATTTTTACCTTGGTGTCCTTTTGTTTCTTACAATTCTTGCTTCTTTAGCGCTTTCAAGCATAATTGCAACATTTGCCGAGGATACAAAAACTGCGCAGATGTATCTTACGCCGCTAATGATTCTTGTTATGGTTCCTTATTTTCTTACATTTTTTACAAGTATAGATAATTTGAGTTTACCTATTAAGATACTTGTCTATGCAATACCTTTTTCTTATCCTTTTATTGCAAGTCAAAAAATTCTTTTTGGCAATACATCAATTGTATTTATAGGTGTTGTATACTTACTTATTTTCTCTTTGGTTTCAATATCAATTGCAACATGGATTATATCATCCGATAAAATTTTTACTGTAAGGGTAAAAAGAAAAAGTTTTAATTTCCTTAAAAGATGATGAAAAAATTTTTAGCGCTTCTTTTTATTTTCCTTATAATCTTCCAACCAATTTTAAAAGGAGATACCGACTTTATAACTCTAAAAAAGCTAAAAGGTATATGTGTTAGGGCAGACGACCTTGAAAAGGCTGGAGTGGAAAAAAGTTT
>JAINCR010000028.1 GCA_036574215.1 Caldisericaceae bacterium | reverse complement strand
AATGCAGGAAGGAGAGGACCGCTTCCCATGCACAGATTAGAACATCCCATATCAGGTCTTTTTCAAATTTCACATGGAAGAGGCTTGTCAGCAATTATACCCGCCTATCTAATTTATACCTTTAATTTGCATAAGGATAGGCTAGAAACTCTATCAGAAGGACTTTTCGGAAAAAAAGATGCAAAACTTGCAGTTATAAAGATAGTTGAATGGCTTAAAAAAGTAGATGCTTTAAATGGACTTAAGGATTTAGGAATCAACAAAGAATCATTTAACGATTTTCTCGAATCAGCCTTAAGAGACGATAACAATAAAGATTTCATAATAGCAAGAAAAAAACTCTATAGAAATGAAATGCTTGAAATTTACAATCTAGCCTTTGATTATAGTAATATTGACGAATTAATAAATGGCTTGACGTAATTTTTTTGAAAAGCCCCATAAGTGGTGATTCCTAAATTTTGAGTACATCCACTTTAAAAAAAAGATCACCCACAATACAGAATATTTTTTTCTTAAAAAATTACAAAACTTTACGAACCTAAATTTAATTACTCTAAATGTAGTTACCCAAACCATAATA
Organism: Caldisericaceae bacterium; assembly: GCA_036574215.1. NCBI lineage: Bacteria > Pseudomonadati > Caldisericota > Caldisericia > Caldisericales > Caldisericaceae > Caldisericaceae bacterium. The sequence goes on along the minus strand of JAINCR010000028.1, from coordinate 3,279 downwards.
CCCCTATTGTTCTGATAAAATAGTTTGCCTTTATGTTGCTATTTTAAAGTAAAAACTCTTCTTTGCTAACTAAAGCGTAAACGAGAAATCTTATACTCTAGGTATTGAAAAGCCCATGCGATACTCCTCCAAAAAAAGATGGGATCCTTCGTCTCTATTGCTCCTCAGGATAGAAAAGAAGTATAGAGGAGAGGTGGAGTCTTAAGTGGATTCCTTGTCCCCTTCAACTTAGGAAGCACCTAATTCTCTTAAACTTCAATTTTTTGTTTTATCCTTATAATTGCAATATACAAAAAAACCTATTATATCTATCCTTTCACAAACAGATTTGACACAATGCTATAAAAACGCACACAAGGTTATCTTAAAGAAAAAATAAAAAAGTGTTTTTGCTTACTTGACAAAATTTTTAATGTTTGTATACATAAAAGTGAAAGAAAATTTTTACAACTGCCTAATTTGCAGGGGTTCTACTTAAGGATTATAATTAAAAAGGAGGTAAGAAATGAAAAAAGTATTTGCACTTTTGTTAATAACGTTTATCCTTTTTAGTATAGGCTGCACAAAGGAAAAAGAGGTTTCCATTAGAAATGTTTCCGTTAACTCAAACGGAACAATTCACATTGAAGGAAGAGGAAGAGCTTTTGAAAGCACCATCAAAATTGTCGTGAAAGATGGCTTAGGTTTTGTGGATTATGAAGGTTCTGCGATTACAGACGCAAAAGATATGGGTGAGTTTGGAAATTTCCAAACAGATATAACCTTAACAACATTTCCTCAGACAGATAAAATTACGGTATCCTCAGAAGTAATTTCTCCAAAAGATGGTAGTATTGCTTTTTCAGATAGTAGAGAAATAAACTATAATTTTCCTTACAAAACAGTAAAGGTGTTCTATGGAAATACAAATTTAAACCCTGGAGTAATTGACTGTTCAAAAGTGTTTCCAGTAGAAAGAAGAATTGCTTCTAATTCACAAAACCCGCCATTAGATACTACGCATGTGTTCTTATTGGGACCGACAAAAGATGAAGAAACCAACGGTTACGTAATGTCAACTCCAAAGGATTTAACTATTCATAAAATTGAAGTAGTTGGTTCAAATAAGGTCCAAATTGATTTTGGAGAGGAATTGCAAAGAGTCGGAGGCTCTTGTAGAGTTGCCGCAATAAGAGCAGAGATTACAGAAACTTTAAGACAATTCTACCCTGGCTATGAGGTTGTGATTTCAATAAATGGCAATGTAGAAGAAGCACTTCAACCTTAACCAATTTTATAGATAATTTTAGGGTTTAGCTCTTCTACAACAACAACCTCTTTAAATGAGAGCTCCTTAAGTTTATTGACTATGCTTTCTGTAATTTTATTAAACACTAACCAAGAAAGTGCCTTACTACAATTGCATGAAGGTGTTGCGGCTTCAATACTAACAAAAACCTTTATAGTATCATCTTTTATTGTAAAGCCGTAAATAAGCCCTTCATCGATAATGCTAACGTTAGTTTCAGGGTCTTTAATTTCTTTTAGCTTCTTCACGACTTTTTCTTCAAATTCGGTCATATTAAACCCCCGTCTCTAAGAACTTGTGTAAATCTTTTCTCATCAAAAATATCTTCAAGAAGAGGTCTCCTTACAAATTGTTTAACGTTTTTGCCCATATATCCTAAAGCAAGCTTAATTGCATACCCAAAAGAAGTTGTTAGTGAATAAATCTCACTAAGCTTTGTAATTTTTCTATGAAGCAAAATAAGTGATGAAAGATCGTTATTATTAAGTGCAACTTTTACATCGTTAAAAATCAACAATGCAATGTTTGCAAGAGCCATTACTCCACCATCTCCACCAGAAATAATTAAAGGCACATAAAGTTGTTCTGTTCCAGTAAAAATCTCAAAATCCTCTCTTAAAGATTTGACTTCATTAATAAGGTTTAATAAGTAGGTAATATTGTCGTAAGTAACCTTTATTCCTTTAACAAGTGGTATTTTAGCAATTTCTCTAACTGTTTCAATTGAAAGTGAATAACCTGTTAAGGCCGGAATATTATAGATAAAAGTAGGTAAATTTGATTCCTTTGCGATAGTTTGAAAATATTCAATTAAGCCCTTTTGCGAAGGGATTAAGAAAAACGGCGGAGGAGAAACTATAGCATAAAAACCCAAAGATTTTGCAAATTTTGAAAGCTCTATTGCTTCAGACATTACGTTAGAGTGAACATTTACATAAACTGGCACACCCGAAGAGTGCTCTAACACAAACTTTGCAATATCCACTTTTTCATTAAAACTCAAGCTCGTAAATTCACCAGTTGTAGCATTTACAAACAACCCGTCTGGCTTTTGACTGATCAAAAAATTAAGATGTGCTTTAAAAGCATCATAATCAATAGAAAAATCCTCTTTAAAAGGGGTAATTAAGGCAACAATGTTCTTTATAGTTTTCATATCACCCACCTCAAAAAATTATACATATAGAATTCAAATTGCCAAATTTCCAAAAAATAGGTAAAATAAGATATGAAAGCAAAAGCCGAATGTTTAAGTTGCATTTTAAATCAAATTCTTCGTGTTACAAAAGTGGCAACTAACGACCAAAGTATTACAGAAGATATTATGAAATCTTCTTTACAAACATTATCTTTTGCAAATTTAAATCAAACACCCCCAGAAGTTGCTCAACCTCTATATGAAATCGTCTACAAACTAACGAATAATGATGATCCTTATAAAAAGATCAAGATGGAGCATATTAAACAAGCTTTAGAAATTTACCCTATTTTAAAAAACTCCGTTATCAATGCAGAAGATCCGCTACTTGAAAGTCTAAAAGTTGCAATAGTTGGAAATGCAATTGACCTTGGAAGCACTTTTGATAAAGTCGAGATTAATTTAGATGATTTTTTAAAAGGAAATTTTATTTTAGACGATTATAAATTCTTCAAGCAAGAGGTTTTAAATACAAACCATGTACTATTTTTAGGAGACAATGCAGGAGAAAGCGTATTTGATAGAATACTTATAGAATCCCTTGAAAGCATGGGAAAAACGGTAGAATATGTGGTCAAAAGTAAAGCAATCATTAACGATGTAACTAAAGAAGACGCCAAACTATCAGGGATAAACAATATCATTGAAACTGGCTCAAAGTATGCAGGCACGGTTACTTATTCGTTGAAAGAAGATTTTTTAAATAAGTTATACAATTCAAAATTAATTATTGCAAAAGGACAAGCAAATTACGAAACTCTTTCCGAAGAAGAACTCCCAATCTTTTTTTTAT
>JAINCR010000027.1 GCA_036574215.1 Caldisericaceae bacterium | reverse complement strand
CTTGTAAGGTACGGATCATTATTTTCTAAAATACTATTTATATTCATTTCAAATTGTTCTCTACTCTCAAAAGTTGAAAAATATTCACTGAAAAAATCTTCATGATCCTTAAATGCTTTTTCTGTATTTTCATTCATCTGCTCTTCTGCAACATTAATGAAGTTCATAAAACCTCCTTACCTATAAGAATTGGTAACTTTATTTATCTTTAGTCTTTTTAATTTTGCAACTATTATTATAATTTTCTCTATAAATTAATATTAATTTACCAACATCTTCTTCATTTTTAACACTGATTAAATCAAAAGGTCCTGGATTATTTATCGCCATATTTACTTTATTTTCTTTTTTGCATACTTTTTTAATTCATTGCTTTTTTTGAACTCCTATATTGAGTCTCATAAAAATGGTATCATACTTCAAATATAATAGTAATGTAGTGTTCCCTAAATTGGGTGACTGTAAAACTTTTTATCATCATTTTTACTTATACCAAAATTAAAAATTTTGTCAAGAGTAAGAATGTTAGGAACCTTTAAGTCTTTTGAAAGTCTTCCTCCTTGCAGTTCTTTTATTCTTATAAGGAGTAAGCCCATTTAAACCCATATGAGGTCTAAACTTATTGTAGTATTCAACATACTTTTTTAAACCATCACTCATATCCTCTAACGTGAGGTAGAAGTTTCTATTGTAGAACTCCTCTTTTAACGGTTCTATGGAAATTCTCCTTTACCATTTGTTTGTGGTCTTCTTTTTCTTGTGAGTTTACGCTTGATTTTATTTTTAGAGAGAATTCATCAATGATATGAGAATTTGGAGATCCCCTTATGTTAGTGAATTCTAAGCCAAAATCTCTCGTATTGATTGAATTCTAAATTCAAAAAGTTGGCTTACCTCTCAAAAGATTAGAGGCTTTTTTATTGCAGTCTTCCTCCTATAGAGTTTTGCATGAGCAATTCTTGTAGCATTCTACTAATGTAAACTGATATACTCTTCCCTGACCTTTGAGGTTTCCTACATATTTTACATCTATATGCACCATTTCAAATGGCTTCTTCAACTCAAACCTAATTGTCTCTTTTTCTTCTTTAAATGTTGGTAATTTGTTTAAATTTCTTCTCTTTAAAACATTATGCTCTATGAGGTAAAATAAAAAGTTCCTCTCCATTATAACTTATAGGCAATTCTTAACGGACCAAAGGGAGTATCAAGTCTCAGTAAAACTCATAGATCCTCAACAGAAGAAGATATCCTTCTTCTATTCTTCAATGCTTAAGCTTTTTTGTTTATCAGTCCAACTCTACCGCATTCCCGGTATCTTTTTAACCATTTGAAGAAAGTTTTCCTTGAAACACCAAACATTTCTTATTTTTTAACTTGACTTTCCTTTCTTAAGATACATCTCTACCATCCGAAGTCACATTAATCAAGCTATTTGTGATATGGAAGCCTACAAGTGGTTCCTCCTTTCAAATGTATTTTAGGGTATTATACCCTAACTTTGAGGAGTCACCCAATTATGGGATTAGCACAACTCAAGGTTCCCTGTACTTGGGTTTCTTTAAAAACTTTAAAACAATTTTATATTAGCCAAACAATTAAAAGATTGCTAAACCAATAAAAGGCAAAATTTTTAGTAAATAAATTTTCTTTATTTTAGAAGATTCTCTCTTCTTTGACGGTCAAAATAACCCTTAAAAACAACTAAACTCTAATAAGAACGCTAAATATTTTTTTCTAATAAATTTTTGTTATAATAATCTTATAAAAATGTTAAGGAGGAATAAATGCTAAAGCTAAAAAGTGTAGAAGAATGCTTTTACCCCAAGACATTAGATGAAGCGTTAACATTGTTAAAAGAAAAGGGTAATGAAGCAATGCTTGTTGGTGGAGGCTTACACATTACGGTCTTTCCTAACCCAACGATTAAGAGTTTAATTTTTCTTGATAAAGTAGGCTTAGATTATATAAAAGAAACTGAAAATGCAGTTGTAATTGGGGCTACAGCGAACATTACAGAGGCTACAGAAAATGAAATTATAAAGCGCCTTTTTTCGGGAATGCTTTCCGAAGTACTCTCTACAATCGCTTCAGAACTTCTCAGAAACCAAATTACTTTCGGTGGCTCAATTGCCCAAAGAGAACCTTACTCAGATGTTGCAACTCTTTTACTTGCTCTTGATGCAACTTTGGTATTGTTTGATGGTTCATCCAAAACAATGAAACTTTCGGAATTTTATGAGCAGGATTTTAGAAGCATACTTAAAAACTCTATAATACAAGAAATCATTTTTGAAAAAGGAAAAGCTAACGGAAAATTTAAAATGGAACGTTTTATAAGAAACGCAACTGATATAGCACTTTTCAATATGGCAGCAAAAGGTGAAATTGAGGATGGCTCCATTAAAAATATCTACATAGCATATGGCTCAAGACCGATGGCAGCTACAAGATTTAAAGAGTTAGAAGAATTTTTGAGAAATAAATCTCTTGATGAAGCAATTATTTCTGCTCCAAAATTCGCTCAAGAAAAAGCTTCTATCGCAGGCGATGTAAGAATCTCTGAAGAATACCGAAGAGAACTTACTTACACATTTACTAAAAGAATTTTAGAATCCTTTAGGGGGTAAAGATGAAAGTCCATTACAAAATAAATGAGAAAGACTACTCTTTTGAGATTCACCCGGGAAAAGTTCTACTCGACGTATTAAGAGAAAATGGCTTCACCGAAGTTAAAGGAAATTGTTATATGGGCACGTGTGGAGCATGCACTGTTATCATAAACGGCGCTCCAAAGACAAGTTGCACTGTTCTTGCAGCACAAGTAAATGACGCGGAAATAATAACGATTAAGGGCATTGGTAGTGTTTTAAAACCACATCCACTTCAAGAAGCGTTTATCAAAAAAGGTGCAGTTCAGTGCGGCTATTGCACTCCAGGGACAATTCTTTCGGCATATGCACTCCTTCAAAAAAATCCAAATCCAACTGATGAAGAAATAAAAAGGGCAATCGATGGAAACTTATGCAGATGCACAGGTTATGTGCAGCAAATTGAGGCAATAAAATTTGCAATAAAACTTTTAACGGAGGAAAAATAATGGAAAACAAGGTAATAGGTAAAGACGTCAATAAAATCGACGCTCTTGGCCTTGTAACAGGAGAACCAGTTTTTACTGACGACATCAAACTTCCAAATATGCTCCACATAAAATTTCTCTATTCTCCTCATGCAAACGCTATCATTGAAGACATTGACACAAGCGAAGCAGAAAAATTACCTCAAGTCCATCTTGTGCTAACATACAAAAATACTCCGCAAGTATGCCATACAACGGCAGGTCAAGGATGGCCCGAACCTTCACCATACGACACTTGCATGTTTAACAAACACGTAAGATATGTAGGGGAAAGAGTCGCTGCTGTTGCAGCAGAAACAGAAGAAGCAGCCCAAGAAGCCTTAAAACTTATTAAGGTAAAATATAATGTTTTACCTAAGGTATTTGATCCAGAAGAAGCGTTGAAAGATAGCGCCGTTAAAGTTCATGAAGAAGAATACATCCAAGGTGTTGTGGACCCAAAAAGAAATCTTGTTTCTCATATTGAAGTAAAAGCAGGCGATGTAGAAAAAGGTTTTAAAGAAGCTGATGTTGTTGTCGAACATACTTTTGAAACCCAATTTGCTCAACACTGCCCAATTGAAACCCATGCAACAATCTCTTATCTTGACGAAAATGGAAGAATAGTAATAAGAACTTCTACACAAGTGCCATACCATGTGAGAAGAATTGTAAGCCAGGTGCTTTCAGTTCCACTTTCAAAGATAAGAGTTATAAAGCCAAGAATTGGTGGCGGTTTTGGAAGCAAACAAGAAATAATACTTGAAGAAGTATGTGCTTTTGTAACACTTAAAACAGGAAAACCTGCAAGAGCTGTATATACAAGAGAAGAAGAATTCATTTCATCAAGAACAAGACACCCAATGAAAATTACAGTCAAAATTGGAGCTAAAAAAGACGGCAAATTTACAGCGATAAAGATGTATGCTTTGAGTAATACAGGTGCATATGGAACACACGGTCTTACTGTTGCATCAAATACTGGTTCAAAAACTTTACCCCTTTACAATAAAGCCCCAAATGTCGAATTCATAGCAGATGTAGTTTATACAAATCTTCCCGTGCCTGGAGCATACAGAGGATACGGTGCAACACAGGGCTATGCCTGTTTAGAGCAAGTAGTAGATATGGTTGCAGAAAAACTTAACATTGATCCTATTACAATTAGAAAAATCAACCACATTAGAAAAGGAGAAACTTCACCAATATTTGAGGCTCTTGGAGAGGGTAGAGAAGGTGTAGTGCAGTACATAGAAAGCGAGTCAATTGACACCCTCATTGATATTGGTGCAAAAGAAATAGGCTTTTTTGAAAAATGGGGTAAAAAAATTAGAAATGGTTCAAAAGTAAGAGGTGTTGGAATGTCATTACACATGCAAGGATCGGGCATTCCAAAAATTGATATGGGGTCTTCTATTATTAAGTTAAACGAAGATGGATCTGTAAATGTCCTTTATGGAGGCACAGACATTGGCACTGGGCTTGACACAGTAGTTGCACAAATCGTAGGAGAAGTTTTAGGTATTAAACCAGATTCTGTTATTGTCTACCCTTCTGATACAGATATAACTCCGTTTGATAAAGGCGCATATGCTTCATCTGGAACGTATATCTCAGGTGGGGCAGTAAAGGCTGCGGCAATTAACTTAAGAGACCAAATTCTTAAAGTTGCAAGAGAAATGTTTAAAGAACTAGATTCAAAAGACTACATATTAGAAAATGGCTTTGTTATAAGTCCAAGGAGCGCAAAAAAGGTAAGTCTATCAGAGATTGCATACGATACACTCTATGTCAAAAAACAAAAACAACTCATAGGTATAGGTTCATTTATGTCAGAGTCTTCTCCTCCACCATTTGCTGCTCACTTTGTTGAAATAGAAGTAGATGAGGAAACAGGAATCATTACACCAATTAAGTATGTTGCAGCAGTTGATTGTGGAAAAGTAATTAACCCAGAACTCACGAGAGGACAAATTATCGGTGCTATCGTAAATGGCATTGGTTATGCCCTTAGCGAAGAATACAAGTTCGGTGAAAATGGAAGGATGCTTAACCCGAATTTCTTTGATTACAGAATTCCCTCCTCAAGAGATGTCCCAGAGATACTCCCCATAATTGTAGAAACATTTGATCCAACAGGACCTTTTGGTGCAAAATCAGTTTCAGAAATAAATATTAACGGGCCCATCCCTGCTATTGGAAACGCACTTTTTGATGCGTTAGGAATAAGATTAAATAGTTCTCCCTATACACCAGAAAAAGTTTTGAAGGCAATAAGAAACAAACAATAAAAATAAGGGGGCTAAAAGTCCCCCTTTTAACTTATTAAGTTCTCAAAAACTATCTTACAACTTCAAATTTTGTTGGTTCAATGTATTCACCAAATTTGTCTTTTGCTTCCAAAAGACGTGTTCTTTCTTCATCGTATAGTTCAAAAACTCTGACGGGAACAAATTTTAATTTTGCATAGATATTCTTTAATCTTTCAATCTTAGATAGGTTTTCATTTACCCTAAGTGTAAACTGCTTTATGTAGTCTTCGTATAGATAATCTTTATTAAGATACTCCTTAAAAAGGATTTTAAGATCATCGTAAAGAGGAATTAATCCTATTGGTGTTTTAATTGCCATTACTTCATTGTGGACTCTTTTTTCCATCCACTTCATCCAGACTTTTTTATCATTTTTTTCGTTTAAAAACGCCCCGTTTTCATCCTTTAAGAAATAATTTACAGCAAAAATTTTTGGTTTCTTTAAAAGCTTTTTTCCAAATTCAAGGTTTGCTTCGATATACTTGCCTATAGGGATCGAAAGAAAATCAAGGTTTGACATAGGATTGAATTGTCTTATCCCAACTGCACCTAAGGTTGCAGCAGTTGTCTCTGACTCTATGGAAGCACCTTTTAAGACGATGCCATGTTCCCAGTCAAAGGCTTCACATACGGGATTCCAAGTATCCGAGTCTCTTCCACCATAAATGATACCAGAAATTTCAACTCCATCAGGATTGTCTAAATTTTTGTCTATATTTTCTAAAGCTTCAAGTGAAACTGTAAATCGTGCATTTGGATGAGACGGAGGAATAGGTTTACCTTTTTCATCCACCTTACCTAAAAACCATTCGGAAGAGTGATTAATACCTCTTTCTGGAATTGGTCCGTCGTGCCCATCCCAATAAACTGAACCGTCAGGAAGCATAAGGACATTGGAGAATATAATCTCATTTTCTGTATGTAGTGTGCGCCATTGGATTGGATCATCTTTAGAATTTATTCCTTGTATGATTCCAAACATACCCTTCTCAACATTTGCAGCCCTTGCAACTCCATTTACTTCACGAATATATGCAATATCATCTCCAACAATAGACTCACCTTCTAACATGGCAGTTGAAGTCTTCCCACACATAGAAGGGAATGCACCAGTAAAGTAAGAAACTCTACCATTTGGCCCATTGACTCCCATTATTAACATATGTTCATTAAGCCAGCCTTCGCTTGCAGCTTTTTTGATTGCAAGGCGCATCGCAAGTTTTTTAAGTCCTATTGTGTTGCCACCATACTGAGTGTTAGCAGAATAGACTACTTCCTCTTTAAGGTCAATATAAACACGTCTCTTGTCAAGATTTTTACACGTTTTCCTTTCATCAAGTTCTCCTTCAGAGTGAACGAATTTAAAAAAGCCTTTAAAATTACTTCCACGTCTTAAAAACTCATTATAACCTTGTCTATAAAGGATATTTTCGGAGTGTGCAACATACGGAGAATCTGTTATTTGCAGTGCAGGTATTGAAAAAACAGAATTTTCTGGTGCAAGCACAAAAAACAGAACAAGCATAAGTCTGCCATTCATAATATTTTTTAAGATATCGTGTATTTCATATAATAAAGGGCTTCTTGCTCCTGTTTCAATAAATTCATCAATGTAATCACCTTCATCCAAAAGGATTTTAGTATTTTTCTTATCTCTTCCTTGGTCATAGTAAGAATCAAAATGAACCGTGTGACCTTTCATCTTCAAGGGCAACTCTTCTTCATCTAAAAGTGCCAAATTCCTTATGTATTCTAAGTCTTCAGCGCTTCCATTGGATACAAATACACTTTTTGGATTCATGAGTTCAACGTATCTTAACACAAAATCATTCAAATAAGAGTTGTTGAGTTTTAACAACTTTTCAAGACTTTTTTCATCAAATTTTTTCATTAAATCTTCTTTCATGATGCCTCCTTGTATTCTATTATACAAGCAGACGCTAAAAGTTAAAATTTTCTTGAGTTAATTAATACAAAAGAAACCCTTCTTCCTTTAAAAGTTTTTCAATTTTATCCAACTGTTCGTTAGTTGACGCACCCACCGTATGCAAATGAACTCCATTAGAAAGGCTCATTAAAGGCACTGCCTTTGAAGTTTCCATTTTAGAAAGAAAGGCTTTTACATCTTCAATTGTCCTAATATTAAGCATTCCTCTTATTTCACCATACAGCGGGTGCTCGACAATTACATCAATAACTTCCCCACCATTATTGACAATTATTGATAATTCCTTAAAAATATCTTCTTTTGAATGTCTTACTGCTAACACTCTTTTAAAAGGAGGCTCTCTTTTATTTAAAACATAACCTCTTGCTGTTGAAATTATTTGATAACCACGACTTTTAAGGACCGCTACATCCTGCACTACAACTTGGCGAGTTATGTTTAATATGTTTGCAATTTTACTCCCACTTACAGGAGCGTTTTCTTTCTCTAAAATTTCAATAATTTTTTCAAAACGGGACTCTTTATCCATTTATCCTATTTCCTTTGCTTTTGTCTCAACTCCACCTAAAAAGACCCATATAGAGGCAATAAGGAGTATTACTCCAAGAAATGTTATAGCAAAGATAAGGTTTTTATTAAAGAGTAAGGAAATATAAAGAGGAGCAACAATGCCTGCAAGTCTTGCGAATGATCCTGCAGATCCATTTGCAGATGCCCTAAATTCTGTTGGAAAAAGTTCAGGAGTATAAGCATAAACAACTCCCCAGGCACTCATGCAGAAAATTGTCATCAAACTGCCATTGACAAGTAGTGTCGTATTACTTGAAGATCTTGCAAAAAAGTAAGCCATAACTCCCGTTAAAAGAAAAGAGAAAAATAAAGTTAGCTTTCTTCCAACTTTTTCGATTAAGTAAGCGGCAAGTAAATAACCTGGAAGTTGCATTACAAGGAGAGTAAATACATACAGAGTAGAAGTTGTCAAATTTGTATTAATGAGTTTTGAAATAACTTTCGGTAGCCAAGAGAAAAACCCATAATAAGCAAAAGATACGGCAAACCACATATACCATACCATTAGGGTTCTTCCTGCATAGCCTTTTTTAAAAAGATTGGCTAAGGGTACTCTAAATGCCTTTTCTTCTTCAATTTCCAATTTTTCAATTTCTTTTATACCAATTTTTTCGAGGTTTTTATTTAATTCATCAAACCTTTTCTTCTTTAAGAGAAATTTTATCGACTCTGGAATACTAAAGAGAGTAAAAAGAAAAACTAAAGAGAAAATAAAGACATAGTAATCAAGTTGCCAATT
>JAINCR010000026.1 GCA_036574215.1 Caldisericaceae bacterium | reverse complement strand
GACATGCTTGGAAGAGCAGATGCTGTAAAAGTTGACAAAGATAACACCACAATCATTGGTGGGAAAGGTGACAAAGAAAAAATCCAAGCAAGAATTAAACAAATCAAAGAAGAAATACAGAGAACAACCTCAAGCTACGATAAAGAAAAACTCCAAGAAAGACTTGCAAAACTTTCGGGTGGAGTTGCCATCATTAAGGTTGGTGGCGCAACTGAAACTGCAATGAAAGAACTAAAGCACAGAGTTGAAGATGCTGTATCAGCAACAAAGGCAGCTCTTGCTGAAGGAATAGTTGCAGGTGGTGGTGTTGCATTTGTAAAGGCACTTCCATCACTTGAAAAACTACAAGCAGAAGGCGATGAAAAAACAGGTATTAACATTGTAAAGAAAGCACTTCAAGAACCTCTTAAACTCATTGCAGAGAATGCTGGCTATAATGGCATAATTGCTCTAAACAAAGTAATAGAAACTCAAGACAACGTCGGCTTTAATGCCGAAACAGGCAAATTTGAAGATATGTTTAAGGCAGGAGTTATCGATCCATTTAAGGTTGTAAGAACAGCATTACAGAATGCAGCAAGTATTGCAGGCTTACTCCTTTCAACAGAAGCAATAGTAACAACAATTCCGAAAGAAGAAAAACCTGCACCAGCACCACAGTATCCTGAATACTAATAATTAAACTTTATCTCAAAATTTTTAGCCCTCCAGTAAGGAGGGCTAATTTATTATAAGTAGGAAATCAAATAAAAAATTTTGAATCTTCAAAGTTTGTATTTTTAGTGATTTTTTTTATAATATTAGTGAGAGTTTAATATTTAAAGGGAGGTAGTAAAAATGGAACAAAAGAACGAAGTAAGCGCAAAGAAAATTTCGTTTCCTTCAAAAAGAAATGGATTGATGTTGTTCATACTTATTTTAATAGGATTTTTTACCTTATCCACGATAGTCCCTGTATTTGGAAAATACGGAACTTTACTACAAGTCATTTCTAATAGCAAAGTAAAAGATTTAGCAAATATCCCCAAAAGTATATTGGCAATTGCAAACAAAAGCACAGAATTAGATAAAACTTCAGAAGCATTTAACATTACTATAACTACACAAAACCAAGAACAAGAAACCGAGCAAACCAGTACAAAAGTTGAAACAAGCACTTCATCCCAAGCACAAAATAGTGAAAAGACAAACAAACAAAACAAAAATAAGATTGTAGTAATTAAAGGTGAAATAAACAATGTCCAAGATAATGAAATTGTAATTGATGAAACACAAGTAATGGTTGATGAAAACATCCCAATAAAATTTGAAGGAAAACCAATAAAAATAAGTGAAATAGTTATTGGTTCAACAGCAATTGTGCATGCAAAGGTAGAAAATGAAAGTTTTATTGCAAGGGATATCACTATTTTAAAAGAAGGCAAAAGCACTGAAGAAAAAAACCAAGAACAGGATCAAGAAGATGAAAAGGATGAGGAAGATGAACAGGATCAAGAAGATGAAAAGGATGAGGAAGATGAACAGGATCAAGAAGATGAAAAGGATGAGGAGCAAGATAAATCCCGGAATTCACAAAAAGAATTTGAAGTAAGATCAATTATTACCTCAATTACAGGCAATAACATTATTCTAAAAGATTTTGAACATCCTGTTAATATTCTAGATACAACATCGATTGAAGAAAACGGGATAGGAAGAACAACAAAAGAAGCTCTCAAGGAAGGATTAGAAGTGCAAATTCATATTAGATATGATGGCACCAACTATAACGCAACAAACATCGTTATTAAAACTCCTGAAGAAGACGAAAACCAAGATAAAACTCCTCCAAATAACAAGGATAAAGCAAAAGAAAACGCTAAAAAGCCGTAAAGAAAAATTTTAATTTTGTGTAAATCTTAAGATAACAAAAGGCGTAGTTTCATCCTCATTGCCTGCAGGGTTATCTATTAGGGTTTTTTCTATTTTATCTTTTTTAATACCACTGGTTGCTCCTTTACCCATGCAGCACTAAGATCGTTTGCATCAACAATTGCAACATCAAAACCTATTTTTTCCTTTATCCTTAAAGCAAACTTTATAGGGTCTTTTGGTCCAAGTATTACATAGTAATCATAAGGTGGAATAGAAGCAGGTGGATCATCCAAAATTGAAGATTGTTGCCCTGTAAATTTGTAAAACCACCCGTTAATACCAAGAAACTTTCCAATTACTCCCATTATTAAACCAAACACAACTTTCAATAACCCATACTCAAAAATTAATACCTGCATTGAATAAGGATTTGCAAGGGGTGCTGCACCCCCAAAAGGAATACTTTTTTGATTTATAAATTTTGAAAATGTTTTTGCAAATGGACTAACCTTAATTGAGTCTGGAGAGTAAATTCTTCCCTCAGATATTCCAGCAACTGTTGAAGCTATAGTTAATATGTCACCTTCTTTAAGTAATGGTAAAACATACTTCTCTACAATTGGAGTAATGTCTTCATCTTCCTTTATTAGGCTTGTCTTAACAGGGATGCTAATAAAATCTTTATTATTAATATCCTCTTTTCTTTTTTCTACCTTTAAACCAAAATGCTCCCTTGCAAATTCAACTAAGCGAATATTTTTAGGGTGTGTTTTAATCCCAATCTTTATAACTTCGTGGGCTTTCTCAACTTGCCCAAAGTGAAGAAGTATCTCTGCATATTTAATGAAATCAGTTGCATAGAAATCAGATGGTTCTATTCTAAAAAATTTTTCAAAAAGGGCAAGTGCAAATTCAAAATCCTTTTTTTCATAGGCAATTGTTGTAAGCCTTTTTAAGACATACCTATAAGGAGACATTGTGCTTTTTTCTTCTTTATCAAACTTATCTAAAATACTTCTATAAACATACTCTCCTTTATTTTTATCACCAAGAGTATAAAAATAAAAGTCACCTAAATAAAGTTGAAGCCAAAGATTATCTGGGTTATTTTTAATGCCATTCAATAAAACTTCTTCTGCCTTTAAAAAATCATGTTTAAGTGAATAAAGATGCGATAAATACCTGTATGCTCCTACACCATCTTTTGGGTGTTTTTGAAGAAAATCATTCAAAATACTTATCTGCACATCCTTAGGAGTATCTTTAATTTTTTGGATAAACATAACTACAAACCTAATTCCTTTTTGATTCTCTTCATTCCCGCAATACCTATTGCTATAAACTTATCAAGAGTGAAACCCAACTCTTCACATTCTAAAATTTGCTCTCTATTAACCCCAGCTGCAAATCGCTTTTCCTTAAATCTTTTTAAAACAAATTCAACATCAACATTATCAAGGTCCTTTCCTTTTACAAGTGCACAGGCAGTAATTAATCCAGAAAGAGG
>JAINCR010000025.1 GCA_036574215.1 Caldisericaceae bacterium | reverse complement strand
GGTCAGGAGGAGGGGAACCTGACCCGAGGAGGTGTTACTTTGAAGACAGAGGAAGAATCCTCGTTAGATTATGACGGAGGAAAGGGGACATCCTCCGTTGATCAAAAATTATTTTTGGAGGGAGTCTGTCGGAGAGAGCGGGATTCGAACCCGCGGAGGGATTCTACTCCCTCACTCGCTTAGCAGGCGAGTGCCATCGGCCAACTCGGCCATCTCTCCAAACCGCAATAATTATACACTATTTTATAAATTTTGCAAAGTTTTTTGTTAAGGTTCATTATTGTTGGTTTTAACTATCTTAAAATACCAAAATTTTGTATAATTGCATTATGAAAAAGTTTATTTTTTTGCTATTGGTCGCTTCTTTGGTATTGTTAATTGCAACTTCAGTAAGTGCTAACACCTACCATATTGTAGTAGACAAGGCATATAAGATGTTATTTTTATTTAAGGACAACTCAATTGAATCTGTTTTTCCTGTTTGTGTTGGAGAGCATACTCCCGATAAAGAAACGCCGACTGGTTATTACAAAATAGTAAATAAAGTATTTGACCCTGTTTGGTATTTTGAAGGTAAGGTTTATAAGCCTTATAAATTTAACAAGGAGAACGGCTTAGGTGTTGTATGGATGGGATGGAATTTGCCATCTTATGGTTTGCACGGCACAAACGAGCCTTTTTCGATTGGTTTTGCAAACTCTCATGGATGTGTGCGTATGGAAAATAAAGACGCCCTTTTCATTGCAAATACCATTTCTTTGGGGGCTCCAATTGAAATAAAAGAAGGGACCGTTAGCGCTTTATCAAAACATCTTGAAACAATTAATTTGCTTTATTCTATTGCAACAGTATTGAATAATACAAAGTAAGGAGGTTCGTATGATACTGGAGTTTAATGGAAAAAAGCCAAAAATATCAAGTGGTGCAATTGTTTTTGATAACACTACAATTATTGGGGATGTAGTGATTGAAGATGGTGCAAGTATATGGTTTGGAAGCGTATTAAGGGGAGATATTGGAAAGATTTACATTGGAAAAAATTCAAACATCCAAGATAACTCTGTAATTCATGTAGATGAAGGAACAACATGTTTTATTGGAGAAAATGTTACAGTTGGGCATAATGCAATAATCCATTCTGCAACAATTTTGGAAAATACTCTTATAGGCATGGGGGCTGTGGTTTTATCAAACGCAAAAATTGGTAAAAGTTGTATTGTAGGAGCGCAAGCGCTTGTGCTTGAAAATGCTGAGTTTGAAGATGGAACACTTATTTTAGGTGTCCCTGCAAAGGCTGTAAGAAAATTAACCGAAGAAGAAAAAAGAGGACTTGTAGAGCACGCAATAAACTATAGAAAACTTGCAGAGGAGTATAAAAAGTAAGTGGTGTAGTATTTTGAGAAGTGTCCCAAACCCTATTAACCTACCATGCTAAAAAATATTAAAAGAGGAGATTCTTTGGTTGCTAACGCTCCCTCAGAATGACACTGTACTCAGTCGCCCTGAACATTTTTTTTCCTTGTCATCCTGCACTATTCTCCTTGACGAAGTCAAGTGGAGCAATAGCGACGAAGGATCTCATTCTTTTGGGGGAGTATCGAGGACTTTCTCTTTGATTATAGTCGAAATGACTATTAGGTAATGTGTTTAAAGTAACAAAGCCTTCATCTAAACTTGTGTTGAAAAATGCCTCATTTTGCTAATATTTTTTAAAAAAAAGTGAATTCGACCTATAATCTCAACAGTAAAACACATATGTGTAAGATAATAGAGAACAGTGTTTCAGTTGTTAATTAAACTTGGAGGAGGTTGTGAAATGAAGTTTGAAAGACTTTTTTCTCCTATAAGAATTGGGAACTTAACACTAAAAAACAGAATAATCTTTCCGCCAATTTCTACGAACCTTGCAAGTGTAAGTGGAGAGGTAACGGATAGATTTGTATACCATTATGCAAGAAGGGCAAAAGGTGGGGCTAGTATAGTAACAATTGAGAATACCTGTATTGATTATCCAACTACAATGGAAGGAGCAACTCAACCAAGACTTGATGACGAAATTTTTGTTCCAGGGTTAAGTTATCTAACGGAAGAAATACACAAATACGGTGCCTTAGCTTTTGCAGAACTCACTCATCAGGGGCTTTTTGCTAGATACCTACCTGTGATTGCCCCATCGGATGTGCCTTTAAGAGAAGACAAAGTGCATCCCCATGTTTTGAGTAGAGAAGAAATAGAAGCAGTTGCTGATAAATTCGCCTATGCTGCTTTAATAGCTAAAAAGGCTGGATTTGATGGTGTTGAAGTAGAAGCAGCGCATGGATTACTTGTAAATCAATTTCTTTCTCCTGTTGCAAACAAGAGGACGGATGAGTATGGAGGAAGTATAGAAAATCGCACAAAATTTGCTAAACTCATAATAGATAAAATAAAAGCGGTATGTGGTTACGATTATACAGTTACAGCCAGGCTTGGAGTTATTGATTATGTTGATGGGGGAATAACACCTGAAAAAGATGGTATTGAAATTGCAAAGAAATTTGAGGAATACGGTTATGCTGCAATACACGCAGATGTTGGATTTGGAGATAAGGAAAAGAGATTGGAACCTATGGCTTATCCTCAGGCGTGGAGATCTAACCTTGCTAAAATCTTAAAAGATGGAGGAATTAAAATCCCAGTTATAGCTGTTGGAATGATAAGAGAACCTGAAATAGCAGAAGAGATACTTAAAAACGGCACAGCAGATATCGTTGCACTTGGAAGGACACTTATAGCTGATCCAGATTGGCCTATAAAGGCAATGTATGGAAAAGAAAAAAGTATTAGAAAGTGTGTTGGCTGCTCCGAATGTATAGTTTCAAGGCATGTAGCTGGCACTTTAATAAGGTGCGGTGTTAACCCAACTGTCGGAAAAGATCGTAATTATGAAATCGTTCTTCCTACTGTGAAGCCCAAAAAGGTAGTCGTAGTGGGTGGAGGGGTATCTGGCTTGGAAGCAGCAAGAGTGTGTGCTTTAAAGGGACATAGGGTTGTTCTTTTTGAGAAAGAAAGAGAAATTGGTGGATTAATAAGATTAGCATCTGTGCCTCCTGGAAAAGAAAAACTTAAGTGGCTTATAGAATATTACGAACATGAATTAAAAGAACTGAATGTAGATGTAAGAAATTCTACACTTGCCGATGATAAAACCATTATGGATGAAAACCCCGATGAAGTGATACTTGCTATTGGTTCAGAACCATTAGTCCCACCGATAAAGGGTATAAATGGGCCAAATGTTTTGCTTTATCCTGATGTTCTTAACGGAAAGAAATTTAGCGGTGAGAAAATAGTTGTAGGTGGTGGTGGTTTAGTAGGATGTGAAACTGCCTTGCACTTAGCAAAACAGGGTAATGAAGTTACAATCATAGAAATGTTACCTGATGTTGCTATAGGCACAGAGCCTATAAGTAGAAATTATCTTTTAAGGGAATTAAAAGAAAATAACGTTAAAATATTCAAATTATCTAAGATAAAAGAATTGGGAAATGATTTTGTGATATTTGAGAAAGATGAAAAAATCGAACAAATGCCTTTTGATAAATTCATAGTGGCTTTTGGAGGAAAGTCTCGCAAATTCCAGTCTCTTCCAGTTCCAACACGTGTTGTTGGTGATGCTGTAAAGGTTGCAAAGCTTGTAGAAGCAGTAAGAGATGGATATGCAGCAGGATTAGAAATTGACTAATTTTCCTAAAGATTTTTTACTTGCTGTTTAATTAAATTTAGGTTTCTTAACTTGAAATAAATTTAGGAGAATCTTTGGGTAAGGAATTAATGTGCGCATGGGAAGATTTTTGCTTTTAAAACTTCATTTGTTTTTTTATTTTTGTGGTAAAATGGTTTATAGTTGGTTTCTTATTTTAAACATAAGTTTTATTAACACACTCAACAAGAGAGACAGTGTAATAAATTATGAAAATAGTAATAGTTCTTGAGTTTAAACTAAAAAACGAAAGTTACATAAATCTTCTAAATGAATACATCTCAAGGATTAAGTGGTATATACCCATTGAGGTTATAGAAACAAAATCAGTTATTGAATTTCTAAACAAAGAAACTTACAATATTCTTCTTGATAGAAGTGGTAAAGAGTTTAGTTCTTTAGAGTTTGAGGATTTTCTTTCAAAACTCCTTTTACGCACAAATAAAAATATCTACTTTTTTATAGGCGGTGCGGAAGGTTTTAAAGAAGACATTCTAAAGAAAGCAGACTTTACAGTTAGCCTTTCAAGATTAACTTTTGCTCACGAACTTGCAACGGTGATTTTTGCAGAGCAGTTATACAGAGCCTTTACGATTATTAATAATGAAAAATACCATAAATAGATGGTGGAGCAGAAGGGAGTTGAACCCTCGGCCTCATCCTTGCGAAGGATGCGTTCTACCACTGAACTACTGCCCCTTCCAAAATATTATAATAAATTTTTGTTAAATATTTATTACTTTCTTGCAATACTTTCAAATTAGTCTATAATAAGTTATGGGAGGCTTTAATGAGCACTATATTTGGGAGAAGAGATTTTAGACAAGATTTAGAAGATCTAATAAAAAAAGGAGATACAAAGGGTGCTTGCAAGTATGTTTTAGATTTATCCACGTCAAATGAAAAAATGAGTCGTTATTTTGAAGCCTCTAATATTCTTAAGACGTTTATAGATCTTGTTTCTGAAATGAAATTAAAAGATGTAGAATGCCTTGAGGAGGTATACGAGAGACTTATCTCTGCATACGTAGAACTCAATAACATCAACCCAATTATTGATTATTCTTTAAAACTTGCTAATTTGAAAGTGCAACTTGGAAAGATAAACGAAGCTGTCCAACTGTTGAAAGTTATTGATTCAAAGTATAGGCTATCTTCGAACCAATTAAGGAAATTTGTTGATATTTTTGTTTCTATTGAGCATTTTCCAAATGCATTAAAGTATATTAGAAGAATTCTTGAATCTGAGAAGGATTTGGAATTAATGAAACTTGCCTCTCAAATTTCTTTTAACTTAGGTAATTATGAAGAGGCTTTAGACTATCTAAATACTATACTCGTTTTCGATAAGGAAAACGAATACGCTAACTCAAAAGTATCTGAGTTAAATAAAATTTTAGAAGCCCTAAAAGCACCCAAGAAAGAAGAACCCAAAGAAACAAAGAAGGTAAAAGAAAAAGTAGAACCTAAAAAAGAAGCCATACAACAAATAGAACAAACACCCAAGCCAACAACGATTACAACTGAGCCTGCAAAGGAACAAGTAGAGAAAAAAACAGAAGTAATTTCAATCAAGGAGGAAAAGCCAATTTTAGTACCTAAAGAAGAAACACCAATTACAGGCCCAGAAATTGCAAAACCAACAGCAGAGCAAGAGGAAAAACCAACCATACCTAAACCTCAGGCAGTAGAATTAGAAAAGACTAATGAAGAGAAGCCTAAAATAGGGCAAGAAGTCAAATTAGAGCATGAAACTAAAGAAGAAACCAAAAAAGTTTTCAATTTAAGCGAAATTCCAGAATATAAAGAAGCGATATCTTTAATTGAAAAAGGAAATAAACAAGATGCTGTATTGACTCTTGAATCTTTAGCACTAAATTACGAAGATAAGGATACAAACCTTGCAGTTGAAATATACGAAAAAATCCTTCTTATTGATAACTCTAATATTGCTGTTGCAAAGAAACTTGCTAAAATTTTGCAAAAAGAAAATAGATCTGATGAAGCAGTTTTTTATCTTAGATGCGTTGCTGATACTCAAAATAAAAACGCTAGGTTAGAAGCACTTATTTCCCTTAGTGAGCTTCTTAAAGACGATGCAAATATCAAAATACGCGTTTTTGAAACATACCTTGACCTTGGTTTACTAAACGAAGCATACGGGTATTTAAAAACTATCCCAGAGCAATTTCTTAATTCTGCATTGGATGAGTTTTTGAACTATATTTCAAATAATAAAGAACTATTAATAAAAACCTCCAAATTTATAAAAACAAAATCTATCGATGATGATATAAAATTCAAATATTTCTATAGGGCTTACAGGTTGTGTTTTGAACAAGGCGATGAAATAGAGGGTATTAAATGGTTAATTCAAGCGCATCTAATAAAGAAGCTTCAACTTGAAGATTACTTTACTGCTTATGAGCCCTTAAAGAATTTGAAACTGCCCGAAGAGAACGAAATTATAGCAGCCCAAATTTATTCTTATATTGAATTTGAAAACGATGTAAATAAGGCATTTGAACTCTCCTCAAAAGTAATCGAACTTGACGGGAACAAATCTATATATCTTGCAAAACATCTTGAACTTGCGATAAAAACAAACAATAAAAAGGTTGCCTTAGATATGGCTTCAAGACTTAGAGATGTTAAGGCGCACCAATTTGGAGATTTAGTCTATCAAACAATTAAAGATGAAATTTCCACATTTACTACGGAAGAATTAGTAAAATTTGGTAGCTTCTTCGATGATTGTAAGATGAATGAATCTGCAAACTCTATCTATTTAGAGATTTTGAAGAAAGATCCCTCTAATGTTATTGCACTTTCAAAAACACTCATTTCTGCTGTAGAAAAAGAAGATGAAATTTTGCTTCTCACTTTCCTTGATAGATTTCCTCCAAACCAAGCTTATTCAGAAATAATCATTCCAATCATTGAGAAATACAAAAACCTTCAATTAAAAGATCCTTTCAAGTATTCACACCACTTTATTATTGGGTTCCTCTATTTCTTTATTGGTAGGTACGAAGAAGCGATTGCCTTTTTCCAGTTTGTTGTCCGTTCTCACTACCATGAACCTTTTATGCGCCTTATGTTAAGTATATGTTTTGAAAAAACTTATTTGTATGATTTTGCTGTAAAACAACTCGAATTCGTCGTTAACAAAAAAGTAGAAGCACCTATACGGCAGGAGATACTCTATAGATACGCCCTTTTAAAGAAGAACCTTGGGGACGTAGTTTCTGCTAAGCGCGCCTTGAAAACTCTCTTGGAGATTTCTGAATACAAAGATGCAAGTATTTTATTTCAGTCCTTGCCTAATGAAGAAAAAATCATTGATATAAGGAGTGATGAAAAATGATTTCACCTGAAACCGGAAAAATTGGCACGCTGTTAATTAAAAAGAAGATAATATCTGAGGAGCAACTAAGCAAATTCCTCTCTGTTCAAAAGGTTACAAAAGAGCCTCTACTTAAAATTCTTTTGGATAATGGCATTATAGATGAAGTTACACAAGCACAACTTCTTGCAGAGCAGTGGGGTTTTGAATTTGTTGATCTTGCAAAATTTCCTATTGAGAAAGAGATCTTACGATATACAGATCCAGAGAAGGCAAAATTCTACGGATATTTTGTCTTTATGAAAGAAGGTAATACTTACCACATTGCTATTTCTGACCCAACGAATATCGATGCAATTGATTACTTAAGAGCAGTGTTCGGTCTAAACGCTAAATTTTACGTAACACCAAGAAGCGCCATAATACAGACGATTGAAAAATATTTTGAACTTGAAAATGTTGTTAAGAAAGCAGAAGAAGAGTTCGATGAAGTAGAAGTGGTTAGGGAAGAGGAAACAGACCTTTCAACTCTTAGACAGTTAGGTGAGGATGCCCCCGTTGTTAGACTTGTTAATAGCATTATATCGCAGGCAATTGTTGAAGGAGCCTCTGATATACATTTCGAACCAATGGAAGATGGTTTTAGGGTAAGGTATAGAGTTGATGGAATTTTGCAAGAGCGACAGAGACTCCCCAAACGAATCCAACCTGGTATCATAGCGAGGCTTAAAATTATTTCAAATATGGATATTGCAGAAAGAAGAATTCCACAAGATGGTAGAATTTCTTTACGGTTTGAAAGGAGACCTATTGACTTTCGTGTGTCTTCACTTCCCTCAATCTATGGAGAAAAAATCGTGCTCCGTGTTCTTGATAAGACATCTTCAATAAAACCTCTTGAGCAAGTGGGTTTCTCTGAATCTAATCTTAAAAAATTTGAGCAAATTATTACTCAACCCTATGGAATGATACTAATTTCTGGTCCAACGGGCTCTGGTAAAACTACTACTCTTTACTCAATTTTGAACCGATTGAATTCGCCAACGAAAAATATCATTACAGTTGAAGATCCTGTTGAGTACCAGTTAAAAGGTATCAACCAAGTACAGGTAAATGAAAAAGCAGGTTTAACTTTTGCAAGTGCTTTAAGGTCTATTTTAAGACAGGACCCAAACATCATCCTCATAGGTGAAATTCGTGATAGGGAAACTGCACAGATTGCTATTGAAGCAGCTTTAACAGGTCACCTTGTGCTGTCTACTATCCACACCAATGATTCTGCATCTATTCCTACAAGACTTATTGATATGGGTATTGAACCTTTCCTTGTTGCATCATCTTTGATTGGTGCAACCGCACAGAGGCTTGTTCGAAAAATCTGCCCTAAGTGTAAAGAGCAGTATGAACCATCTAAAGAAGTTCTTACACATCTCGGTTTTGAAATTGATGAGAGTATTTCTTTCTATAAAGGTGCTGGATGTGATTTCTGTAATCATACAGGATACAAAGGAAGAGTTGCCATATCAGAAATTTTACCAATTACTCCCGAAATACAACGTTTGATATTGAGAAGTGCTTCATCAAAAGAAATACTTAATGAAGCAAAGAAGATTGGTATGAAAACGCTCCTTGACGATGCAATGTCAAAAGCAGCAGAAGGCGTAACAACGCTTGAAGAAGTTATAAGAGTAGTTTCAACTTTGGAGGCTAGCGAATGATGGATATAAATTCAATTCTTTCACTTGCAGAAGAACATCACGCTTCTGATGTTCATTTAACGGTAGGATTACCACCCGTGTTAAGGATCCACAAAGATCTTGTTTTTGTAGATACAGACCCACTAACTTCGGAAGATATTGCAGAACTTATGTTTTCAATTATGACTGACAAACAAAAAGAACTTTTTAAAGAACGTCTTGAATTTGACTTTTCTTATGGTGTAAAGGGAATAGCGCGTTTTAGGGTAAATGTTTTTATGCAAAGAGGCTCTATTGCAGCAGCATTTAGAAGGATCCCTTTTGAAATTCCCCCACTTGATTCACTTGGAGTTCCACCTGTTGCACATAAAATCATAGAAGAGGAAAGAGGTTTTGTTCTTGTAACTGGTCCTACTGGTCATGGAAAGTCAACAACACTTGCTGCCATGATTGATGAGATTAATTCAAAATATTCAAAACATATAATTACCATAGAAGATCCTATTGAATACTTATTTAAGCATAAGAGATCTGTTGTTGTGCAAAGAGAGTTTGGCACAGATACTCTATCTTTTCCGTCTGCTTTAAGAGCAGCCCTTCGTGAAGACCCTGATGTAATCCTTGTTGGAGAAATGAGAGACCTTGAAACGATTGCAACTGCTCTTACTGCTGCAGAGACGGGGCACCTTGTTTTTGCAACACTGCATACAAATTCTGCTGCACAAACAATCGATAGGATTGTAGATGTGTTTCCTCCAAGCCAACAAGAACAAGTAAAAATGCAGCTATCTTCTGTGCTTCTTGCGGTAATCTCACAACAGTTAATTCAGAAGAAGGATAAATCTGGGTTGGTGCTTGCAACGGAAGTCCTCATTGCAACGCCTGCAATAAGAAACCTCATAAGAGAGGGAAAAACTCATATGATACCTTCAATTATTCAAACATCATCAAACATGCAGATGCAGACTATGGAAATGTCTCTAAAAGACCTTGTGTTAAAAGGGGAAATTACCTATGAAGATGGTTTAAGGTATGCTTTCAATAAAGAAAGCTTTATCCATTTAATGGAAAGGTGATATGTATGCCAAACTTCGAATACAAAATAATAACTGCAAGTGGAAGTAACCAGGTAGGAAGAATGGAAGCAAATAGCATGGGTGATGTTGCAAATTCTTTAAGGAGTATGGGTGCTCGTATAATCTATATAAAAGAAATTAGAGGGTTCTCAACTGAAACAGGAAAAAATGAGGGGTTCTTTTCGAGATTTCAAAGCGTAAGTATAAGAGACCTTTCAATATTTACAAACCAATTTGGAACAATGTTAAATGCAGGTTTATCCATCTCAAGAGCACTTGCAGTTCTTGAAAAACAAACATCTAACACTAACCTTGTTAAAATTATAAAAGACTTAGGCGAGGAAGTTAAAAAAGGAAACCAGTTGTCTTCTGCTCTTAAAAAGTTTCCCAATGTGTTTTCTCCTCTTTACATAAGTATGGTGCAAGCAGGGGAAACTTCGGGAAATTTAGGTAATGCACTTATTACTATGAGTTCCTTTCTTCAAAGAGATTTTGAAACAAGAAACAAAATTAGGGGTGCAATGACTTATCCTGTTGCTGTGCTTGGTTTTTCCATTTTAATTGTTGTAGGGCTTTTTATCTTTGTCATTCCAACTTTTCAGGGCTTCCTTGAACAACTGGGTGCACCACTTCCTGCAATAACAAAAATGATTTTCTCAATTGCAAATTTTTTAATCCACTATGGATGGGTTATACTTGTTATCATAATTGTTTTAGCAATTGCATATGGGCGTTGGGTAAGAACTCCAAACGGGCGTAAGACTGTTGATGGTCTAAAGTTAAAACTTCCACTAATTTCAGAACTTACTTTAAAATCGTCTATGGCAAGGTTTTCTGATACTCTTGCAACACTCTTCTCGGCAGGTATACCCATTATTCAATGCTTACAAACAGTAAGGGGGGTTATTGACAACGTTGTTATAGGAGAAAAGATTGATGGCATTGTTGATGCAATTCAAAAAGGTGAATCGTTGTCAAGTGCTCTTCAAAAAAGCGGAATGTTTACACCAATGGTATACGATATGACTGCAATTGGCGAAGAAAGTGGCTCTCTTGATAAAATGCTAAGGAAAGTTGCCGAATTTTATAACGAAGAAGTTAATTTCCTTATTAATAACATTTCTGCTCTTATAAACCCGATAATGATGGTGGGAGTTGGAGGACTCATAGGAGGAACGCTCATTGGTTTGTATTTGCCTGTATTCCAGATGGCTTCTTTCATAAAGTAAGTTTTGTATTTAAACTTAGACACAAATTAAAACAGGGGGCAAAAGCCCCCCTAATTATTTTTACTGTTTTTACTTCAAAAAATTAATATTCGTACCAATGCTTTGTTGTGACAGGGTCGGTATCTGATGAATTAAGCCTTACATCTGCTTGGGTACGAGTGCCATTTACATCGTATACATAACCGCCTGCATTAGTAACCTCTGTTGCAGGTTCAACAACTCCATCAGCGTCACCAGTTGCAACTGCATTACTTCTTGAAGGACTTCCACTTACAGTTATTTCTACCTGAGGAACGCTTCCTTCTGCAAAAAGTGTTCCGTCAAGTGCTGCAGGGAATGTGCCATGATTTTTTGCATAGTAAATACCCAAAGCAGACCTTACACTACCAAGTTGTGCTCTTGCTTCGGCACTTCTTGCTTCTTCTACCATACCCTGGTACTTGGGGATGGCATAGAGAGCAAGGATTCCAAGAATTGCAATAACGATTGCTAACTCAACCAATGTGAAACCTCTTCTTTTTCTCATTGTTTACCTCCTTAAAATTTTTATAAAACTACTTTTCAAAAATTATAATACTTTTTACAAAAAAATGAAAATTTTTAGTTTTTGCAATTATTGACAAAAAGTTAAACTGGGATATAATCACTCTGTAATTAGGAATACCTAACTTTTGAAGGAGATTTTATGAAAAAGACACTATCTCAAATTGAAGCAGGCAGAAAGGCAATAATAGTGGACTTTGCAGCCCATGGAAGAGGTTCAATACCACACTATATTATCCGTCTTCAAGAAATGGGTATTTTAAAAGGAGAAAAAGTTCTTATGATTAGAAATGCAGGTATTGGCCCTATTGAAGTAGCTGTAAAAGGCACACATCTTGCACTTGGAAGAGGCATTGCCTCAAAAATCATCGTAGAAGAGGTTAAAGAATAATGAAGAAACAAATTACCATTGCCCTTGCCGGGAACGCTAACGTTGGGAAAAGTGTTATTTTTAATCAACTTACAGGTGGCAACCAAATCATTGGAAATTGGCCTGGCAAAACAGTCGAAGTTGCTTACGGTTCTATAGAAACAAAAGATGTTACAGCAAAAGTCGTTGATTTACCAGGGATCTATTCTCTTTCAACCTATTCAGAGGAAGAACTTGTAACAAGGCAGTTTATCATGGAAGAAAAGCCAGATGTTGTGATTGTTGTAGTTGATGCAGCACACTTTTATAGAAACCTCTTCTTTCTTTTACAGATTCTTGAAATCCAAACAAAAGTAGTTGTTGCACTCAACCAGTATGATATCCTTGAAAAAGATGGTTATGAAATAGATACCGAAAAACTTGAGCAAATACTCCATGCTAAGGTCATTAAAACAATTGCAACAAAAAATGTTAACCTTAAAGGACTTTTTGAAGTTGCCTTAAAAGTTGCACAAAACGAAATTAATGGCTCTTATTTAAAATACGGAAAAGAAGTTGAAGAACGTATAGAAAAACTTACCGCTCACATACAGGGTGATTTTGGAGTTTCCAAAAGATTTTTTGCTATAAAACTCCTTGAGCGCGACTCAGAAGTTGAAAAACTCATGAACGATGAAAACATCATCAAGTTAAGGGATGAACTTGCAAAAGAACTTGAAGATCTCCACGGAGAAAATACCCAAACGATAATTATCCAAGAAAGGTATGCCCTTGCGGAACGTATCATTGAGAAGGTGCTTATTAAAAAGAAAAAGGCATTACTTGATTTGTCTACTAAAATAGACAATGTCCTTCTTAATCCATTTTTTGGGTTTGTTTTCCTTTTCTTAATTCTTCTTTTTATGTTTTTTGTTGTGTTTAAGTTGGGTAGTTTTCTATCGGATTATTTAGATAGCTTCTTTGAAACTTTTAAAACTTCTTTTATGTCTTTAAATATGCCACAATATGTGAAAACATTTTTATGGGATGGTATAGTAGAGGGAGTAATTGCAGCATTCGGTATTGTGCTTCCGTATATTGCACCATTTTATTTTCTTTTAGCTTTTCTTGAGGATAGTGGATACCTTGCAAGAATCGCGTTTTTAACAGATGTTTTTATGCATAGATTAGGGATACACGGTAAGGCGTTTATTCCACTTATTGAGAGCTTTGGATGTAGTGTCCCTGCAATAATGGGAACAAGAGTCCTTGAGAGAAAAAGAGATAGAATTATTACTTCAATACTTGCAACTCTTATACCTTGCTCTGCAAGGTCGGTTATAGTTTTTGGTCTTGTTGCAGCATTTTTAGGTCCGCTGTATGCGGTAGGTATTTATGTTCTTGATTTCATTTTTATCTTTGTGGTTGGACTGTTTCTCAATAGATACATCAAAGGAAGTGCAACAGGACTTATTATGGATATGCCAAGATATAGAAAGCCAGTTTTGAAAGTTATATTAAAGCAAACATGGATAAGGCTAAAAGAATTCTTTACTTTTGCAACTCCAATTATTGTTGTAACAAATGCAATTATGGAAGGCTTAATCTTATTAAACCTCCTTCCTTACCTTGAAATCTTGGTGAAACCTTTAGCAATCTTTCTTGGACTGCCTGCTCTTGCTACCCTTACCCTTATTTTTGGTGTTCTAAGAAAAGAACTTACCCTTATCATGTTAGCAACCTTTTACCATACATCTAACTTTTTATTAGTGCTTACACCAAAGCAGATTTTTATTTATGGTTTTGTTACAATGATCTATATTCCATGTATTGCAACAATTGCTATGTTAAAAAGGGAATTTGGCACAACAACTGCCTTACTAATAACTATTTTTGAATTTATAGTTGCTGTAATTCTTGGCGGAATTTTGAATGTTGTTTTGAGGTTTATATAAATGAAATACTCAAAAAATATAGAAGACTATTTAGAAGCAATCTATGTTCTTTCGGAAGATAAGGGTTTTACAAGGGTAAAAGATATTGCTAAATTTCTAAATGTGAAACTTCCATCTGTAACTGAAATACTTAAAAAACTTCAAGAAGGTGGACTTGTAGAGCATTCGCCATACGGAGAAGTTAAACTCACAGAAAAAGGCATATACTTAGGTAAAGAAGTTTGGGATAAGCACAAAATTATATACAGTTTCTTGAAAAATTTTATTAATGTTAAAGATGAAGTAGCGTTTAAAGAGGCTTGTCTTGTGGAACATTCTCTTTCCAAGGAAACAATAGAAAAATTAAAAGAATTTATCAAGAGCCTTAAAAAATAAGTTTTTTCTATTGTAGTTTTTCTTCCTTCTTTAAAGCACCTTTTTAATGAGTTTACCAATACTTTGCTATTCTAATTCTCTTGTTCATTTCAAAATTTTCCTTGTAATTCTGCTCCCATGGTGTTATTATAAAGCAAAGATATACTAGAGGCGGAATAATCCCTCTCGATTTTGAGATCCTTTGCTACCGCTCAGGATGACACGGAAAAAGGGGCTCAGGATGACTGCAAGGTGTCAT